>JAYSTZ010000849.1:0-14516 GCA_043719365.1 Verrucomicrobiaceae bacterium
GGGAATCCTCGTCCATGTCAAAATCACAGACGTTGGCTCGACGAGCCATGGCGATGAAAAGGGCGGACACGGCCCGGTGGTTTACGAATTTGATGTCTCCGGAGGCAGCCGTCTCATGGGCGTGATGGGAACAGTGAACTCGGCGGGTTACGGTGATTCCGTGCCCTTCGACATGCGCAACGTTGCGGAAAAAATCCGTCAGGTCGTGGAAACGGACGGAAACCGGTACGGCTTCCGCGAGAACGCCGCGAACTAAAGCTTTCAGAATGTTGGTTGGGAAAAAGGTGGGCGGTGTCCGGATGGGCGCCGTCCACCTTCTGACTTTTTGGGGATTGCTCAAAATCCGTCCATCCAACCCTGCACTGTGTTCGTTCGGAGCCGTTCCTCCCTTCATTCCTCAAAGCGCGGAAAAGGACGGCCTCGATTCTCAAAATCCCCGCGAGCCGCTCCCAAACGCAGCCATGCGAGTAGTCTTCTCATCTTTGAAGAAGAGTGAAATACACGCGGTTCCATCGTTTGCGCAGATCGGGCGGTAAGGCTCGGAATGCTCTGTTCAAGCCGTTGCCGGGTCGATTACCGCAACTTTTTCAGCAGTCGGACGGAAGCAGATTTGGGAAAACCAGCAATGTTGAAAAATCTCCGCCGCGGCTGGCACAGGCCATGCATAGAAGGACTGTATGTCCAACTCGAAACTTCTCACAGCCATCATGGTTCCAGCTCTCGCGCTCGGCGGGTTCAAAGTTTGGAACAATCCTAATTCCAGCCTGATCAATCTGAGTGTGCCGACCAGCATCGAACTCGCGATTGTCACACTCGCCGCCGCTGCTGCACACAGCGACGCCATGATGTTCGCCGGTATTCCACTTGCCAGTGAAGTCGCCACGGCGGCACAGTCGGATTCCATAAATGCACCTCTCCCGCCAATTGGTGAGGGCCCGGAGACAGTGCCCGCAATGGAGCCCGCGACGCTGCCCACCGCAGAGGACGTGAAGACTGAACTCGATCAATCGGCGGTGCTCGCGAAATCGGAAATCAAGTTTCAGGCCGCCGACATTCTCAGCGGGCAGGAGCAAGGCATCGTTGAGCCGACTCTCTTCGGCAATGGCCGCGAGCGCCTGACCGCCACGCTGCGCAACAACTCGCCGACTCCGCTCCGCGTGACGGTTCCCGCCGGGCAGGTGTTTGAAAGCGGCCGCAACATGGTCCTGAACGTCCGTCCTGTTGAGGTCGAATTGATGCCCGCGCAGACGAGGGAAGTGCGGCTGGTGACCGTGGCTCTTTACTCTGCCAACAAGGTTGGCGACTCCGCTTACAAAGTCTCGTATCAAACGGCACCGAAGCTGGAGGCGTTCCTCTCATGGGTCGCGCTTCATCCCGAAGTGAGCGCGGCCTCGCTCCAGACGGCCGCCCTTGCCCTCACGGAAAATCTGCCGCTCAACTCCCTTTCCAAGTTTGCGCCGACGAACGGAATCCAATCCAAGCTCCCCACCGATGCGTTCCGCGCGGAGACCGGAGACTTGATCGGCGCGTTGAGTGCGCTCCGTGACAGCGGCGTCAAGCTCGACACGGTCGCTCTTTCACTCGACCCGCAACTCCGGATAGAATCCATGATCGAGCCGCTTAGCCGCGAAGCCGCGAAGCGCTACTACACAATCACCGAGGAGCGCGAATGGGACTTCTGGAAGCACGAACTCCTGAACGGCGACCCGGGAACCCGTCACTACGCACTCTTCGGCATCGCCCGATTCTACCCGCAGGTGGCTATCGAGATGCTTCCAAAATGGGCCCGCGAGACGCAAACACATCCCGTCTATCGCATGGCGGCAGTGCAGGCACTCGCCGAGACACAGCGCCCTGAGGCGATGTCGATTCTCCACGCACTCTCCAACGAACTTGGAGCGACGACGGAACTCGGCAAAGCGGCAGCCCAGGCAGCCCAGTATCTCGACACCCGACTTGCGCAAAACGCGACCGCCTCTGCTACAGTCGTGTTCCGCGGAAAGAAGAGTGTGAGCGGCTTCTAACAGGTTCTGGGAGGTCCAAGCGAGGCTTCCCCGGCCCCGTCGCGACCGCGATTTGCGAAATCGCCCTGCATATTTTCGCCGCCGCGAACTTGCACTCTGCGCCCGAGTCTGTTTCATCCGCGCGCACAATGAAAATCGTCCTAGCTTATTCCGGTGGTCTCGACACGAGCGTCCTGCTCACTTGGCTGAAAGAAACATACTCCGCTGAAATCATCGCCTTCTGCGCCGACGTCGGCCAGGAAGAGGAACTCGATGGCCTCGATGCGAAGGCGTTCAAGACCGGAGCGAGCAAATGCTTCATCGAAGATCTCCGCGAGGAATTCGCCCGCGATTTCATCTTCCCGATGATGCAGGCGGGAGCCATCTACGAAGGACAATACTTCCTCGGCACGAGCATCGCCCGTCCGTGCATCGC
This sequence comes from Verrucomicrobiaceae bacterium, assembly GCA_043719365.1. GTDB lineage: Bacteria > Verrucomicrobiota > Verrucomicrobiia > Chthoniobacterales > Chthoniobacteraceae > SXWH01. Next base: position 2,440 of record JAYSTZ010000849.1, read on the forward strand.
GAAGAAAATGGTCGAGATCGCCAAAGCGGAAGGCGCGCACGCTGTGGCCCATGGCGCGACCGGGAAAGGAAATGACCAGGTCCGCTTTGAACTCGCCGCCGCTGCGCTCGCGCCTTCTTTAGAAGTGATCGCGCCTTGGCGTCAGGACCGTTTCCGCGAGGAATTCCCCGGTCGCGCCGAGATGATCGCCTACGCGGAGAAACACAACATCCCAGTCCACGCATCGGTGAAAAAGCCGTATTCGATGGACCGCAATCTTCTCCATATTTCGTTCGAGGCGGGCATCCTCGAAGACCCATGGTTCGACGCCTCCGCTGAAAAAGCACGCGACATGTATATTCTTTCCGTTTCGCCGGAAGAAGCTCCAGACAAGGCGGAACACGTCGAGCTGACTTTCGAAAAGGGCAATTGCACCGCCGTGGGATCCAACGAAATAGCCGCCCTCCTCAACACGCTCGGCTACAAGGGCGAGCTGAAGTTTAATTCCCAGAACCACGCAGAACTCTCCCCGTTTTGGGTGATGAAAGTCCTCAATGCCCTCGGCGGCCGCCACGGCTGCGGGCGCGTGGATATGGTTGAGAATCGCTTCGTCGGCATGAAGAGTCGCGGTGTTTACGAGACACCCGGCGGCAGCATTCTGCACTTCGCGCACCGGCAAATGGAGAGCCTGACGATGGACCGCGAAGTGATGCACCTCCGCGACACGCTCGTGCCGAAATACGCGGAGCTGGTCTATTACGGTTTCTGGTTCGCACCCGAGCGCGAGGCGCTTCAGGCCTTCATCACGGAGAGCCAAAAGAGCGTGAGCGGCGTCGTCCGCGTGAAGCTCTACAAAGGCAACATCATCGCCGCCGGCCGCAAATCGCCACTGTCACTTTACAACCCGGAGATCGCCACGATGGAGGCCGACCCGACCAAGGCTTACAATCAAAACGACGCCACCGGTTTCATCGCGCTGAACGCACTTCGGCTGAAAGTCGCCTCACGGGTTCACGGCATAAAGTAAGCCTCGGCGACCCATTCACGGTAGGTCATCGCATCGCGCACAGAAGCGGCGGCGGAAACGAGGCGCGTGATCTGTTTCCAAATCCGCGGGTGCTCGATATCCACGGGGTGAATGGCGATTCGCATCAACTCTGCATTTTTCAGTCGATGGAAAAGCGATGCGTTCCACGCGAGGCTCATCGCTCGTCGCCACGCAGCGCGGACGCTCCAGCACAAACTCTGGCTTTGCCACTCGCGCCCTCGCTGTAAGTCGCTGACGGTGCGGAGCCGCGTGGTGTAGGCGATGCCGAGTTCGCGGATCGCGCGTTCGCCATCTTCACTCAGCAACCAAGCTGGCGCGATGAAGCCGCTCGGCTGCAAGCCGACGCTGTGGAATTCGTCGCGTGCCTTTACAACTCGGTCGCGAGCTGCGGTGTAGTCGATGTCGAAAAACTCGCCTTCGCCCGCAGTGTAATTCCGGGTGATCAGCCGTGCGGTAAGCGTCTCACTTTCGCGGGCCGCGCGGTGGTGATAATATCCGTGGATGACCGCTTCATCGCCCGCCGCCGTGCGGTTGCGCAGCCATTCACAAAATGCGGCGTCTTTGGTGAAATGCCCGCGTCCATGATGATCCGGAATAACGAGCAGCGAGACCGGAACGTGGAGCGCCGCAAGGATACGCTGACATTGATCCCACGTATGCGGGGAAACGTCGTGCAGCGATACGACGAGCGCGCGACGCATCAGTCCGAGAAGCTTGCCATGACTTCGGCGCGCGTAGCCACAGCAGTGCCGGCTTTTGCTACTACAATGCCGCTCGCGTGGTTCGCAATTTCCGCCGCCTCCTCGGGCGCAGCGCCATTGGCGAGCGCTGCGGTGAGGACCGCGATGGCTGTGTCTCCCGCGCCGCTAACGTCGATGACTTCCTGTGCGCGCGTGGGGATATGGTAAGGCGCGCGGCCTTGGGTAAAGAGCATCATGCCCTGCTCGCTCAGCGTCACGAGCACATGATCGCAGCGCCATTTTTCCAGCAACAACGCGCCGACTTCCAGCAGGGCGGTATCAGCGGTTGCAGGCTCGATAGGGTCGCTCACGGAGCGGCCCGCCGCACGAAATGCCTCGCCGCGATTGGGCGTCACACAGGTGACATCGTGCCAGCGAATTGCGTTGCTGGGCTTTGGGTCCACGGAAACGATTTTTCCGCTCTGACGGGCGAGCGAGATGATTTCATCGACCAGCGACTGGTCCAGCAGGCCTTTGTCGTAGTCTTCCAATATGATCGCATCGAGCGACGGCAGAAGCGCCGCAAACTGCGCGAGCACCTGCGTGCGTTGATCGGGCGTGAAGCCGCGCCGGTTCTCGCGATCCACGCGCACCACTTGCTGGCCGCGGGCGACTATTCGCGTCTTGCGAATCGTCGTGTATTCGGGATCGAAGACAACGCAGCCGAGCTGGATGCCACGCACTTCCAGCAGCCCGCGTAGAATATCCGCGTCCTGTCCCGTGCCCGCAAGGCTGAGCAAATGCACGTTATCCGCAAACTCTCGGAGGTTGCGTGCGACGTTCGCCGCGCCGCCCGCATTGAACGTCTGGCGCTGCACTTCGACGATGGGCACAGGCGCCTCCGGCGAAATGCGGCTGACTTTCCCCCAGATGAATTCATCGAGCATCATCTCGCCTACGACGAGGATGCTGCGGGCTGGGCTCAAGAGTTGTTCGGCACGGGTGCGATTCATCACGCGATTAGAAACCACCCAAACTCGCAGTTGCCAACTGCCGATTGCATCCCCACACATCAAGGGATGCTCCTTTTTGACGCCCATCTCGACATCGCCATGAACGCCGTGGAGTGGAATCGCGACCTCACGCGCAACCTCGCGGACGTTCGACGCGATGAAGCTCACCTCACGGATAAACGCGATCGCGGTCGTGGAACGGTCACTTTGCCCGAGATGCGCCAGGCCGAAATTGCGATGTGCGTCGCCACGCTCATCGCCCGCGTGGAAATGAACGCGTGGAGCCCGGTCGCCGGCTGGCGCTCGCAAGCGCAGGCGTGGGCCATGACTGAAGCGCAGCTCGCGTGGTATCGTGCGATGGAGGAAGCGGGCCAAATGCGGTGCATTCGATCACGTGCCGACCTCGATGTGACCAGCGACGCAATTGGCTACATACTGTCGCTCGAAGGCGCGGATTCACTCATCACCGTCGGGCATTTGGAAAGACGCTACGCATCCGGTCTTCGCGCCATCGGGCCTGCGCACTACGGTCCCGGCGTGTATGCCAACGGCACCGACGCGACGGGAGGCTTTGCGAAAAACGGTCGCGAACTGCTTCGCGAGATCGACCGACTCGGGATGATCTTGGATGCCACGCATTTGTGCGACGATTGCTTTTGGGAGGCTCTGGATGCGTTTAGCGGCCCCGTCTGGGCGAGCCATCACAACTCCCGGACGCTCGTGCCCCATAACCGTCAGCTCTCAGATGAAATGTTCCGCGCACTCATCCAGCGTGGCGCAGTCGTCGGCGTGGCCCTCGATGCGTGGATGATCGTCCCCGGCTGGGAACGCGGCAAAACCACGCCACAAAGTTCGGGCGTAACCCTCGCGCATCTCGCCGATCACATCGACCACTATTGCCAGCTCGCGGGCAATGCGAACCACATTGGGATCGGCAGCGACCTCGACGGCGCGTTCGGCACCGAGCAGACGCCGCAGGACATCGACAGCATCGCCGACCTTCAAAAACTCACCGGCATCCTCGCCGCCCGTGGTTACTCCGAGGGCGACATAGCGGGCATCTTTGCGGGAAATTTTCTCCGTTTCCTCCGGGCCGCGTTGCCGTAAACGCATCCGGTCCCAATGCAAAGCACCACACCCAAATCCAAAAACCTTTCCCGGCGTTTCGCCGTTGGTTTTTTCGCGGCGCTGTTGTGCCTCGGGGTGATTTATCCACTGCTTGCCAGCAAGATTCTGCGCTGGCCTTCGAGTCGGCAAGCAGCGTGGATGCACGGGATCATCTCGCGGCAGGATGCGATTGCGGACTCGGTTTCGTCGCCGGATGGACGGGTTCTATTGGTCGGTGGATCGGCCGGGCTTTTTGGGCTGGAGGCCGAATGGATGGAAGCGTGGCTTGAGCGTCCCGTGATCAATTTGCATTCTTACGCAGCGCTCGGGCTGGATGTGCATCTCGACCGCGCGGTACGGCACGCGCGAAAAGGCGACACGATCGTCCTCACCCTGGAGTTCGCTTACTATTTCAAAGCGCCCGATTCTCCGTCGCCCGCGCAGGGGCAGTATTTGTGGACTTACAATCGCGACACGATCCACCGCTGGCCGCTGTGGCGTCAGGCGGCGCTCGCGTACGAGAGCCCCACCGTGGATGTTTTTAAATGCGCGATGGAGTCACGGCGGAAGCCCAGCCGGCATCCGGCGGATTGGGAAGTCGGATACGATGCGGGCTCACTGACGCCGAACGGAGACATGCGCGGGATGTCGCCAGCGCGGGACTTTGAGCCGGTGGATGCGGAAAAACTGGGCGCCATCAACACGAGCGTGTTTTCCGCGCTCGCCGCCTTTCGTGATACATGCAAAGCGCGCGGAATTACCGTGAACGTTGCGCCTCCTCCACACGCGCCATTCGCGCACCCGGAGAAGCTCGAAGAACATCTCAGCGTCATAAAGAGCCTTTTCTACCACGAGGACATTCCATTCTACGAAGGGCTCGAGTGGGCGTCGCCGGGACGGGAATGTTTTCTCGATACCCCATATCATCTGCGCCCGATGGGGCGGCGGATATTCACGGAGCGCTTCATGGAACATCTCGCAGGCCGTATCGGCAAAGCGCTTCCTCCACCGACTGCGCGAATCTTCGGGCCTGCTGATGCGAATCCTTTCCGTGCAAACGAGATCCCGGGGAGCGCGCAACGACTCGACTGGCAGCTCGGGAAACCGGAGCAGTGGAAATCCGGCGACCTCGTGCTAGAGGGCGGCGTGGGTGAGTTCCGCAGCGCATCAACGGACTTCGCGGACTTGCTCCGCCGCTTTCCAAACCATGTCTTTTGCCTCGCGCAGGACCCGTGGGAACACGATGCAGTGAACCTCGGATTGCCTGCGGCATGGCGGGAATTTACGAACGCTGGGCCGTGTCGGGCAGGCATGTTTGGCACCGGAGAATTCGCGGATGTACGCATCGTGAAAACCGGAGAAAAGGAACTGCGCTTTGTGTCCTTGCCGACGGCTCCGGCTCACCCGGCGCTCGCCGGAATGCGCATCGAACTTTCCACGCAACCAGACGGCGGGATGTGGTGGCGGCCAATTATGCTCGATGGCGATCATTCCTCGTCGCGCTCCACTCGCCGACTCAGCGTCGTCGTGATTGACCCGAAAATTCGGGCGGCGGTGGAGTCGCTCTCCATCGGGCCGGGTGCGGAGCCCCGCTGGCGCTTGAGGAGGGTTCCGTAGCCGTGCTCTTCAACAGCTTCGCATTTCTCTTCCTGCTCCTCCCGGCCTCCCTGCTGGCTTACTTCGTGACGGCGCGGCTTATTGGGCGGGGCACGGCGATGATCACCGTCGTCGCGAGTTCGCTGTTCTTTTACGCGCAGTGGAAGGTGAGCGACCTTTGGGTACTGCTCGTCAGCACGCTGGTGAACTATGGCATTGGCGCTGCGCTGCGATTTGCCGCCGAACCCGGAAAGCGAAAGCTCCTCCTGACGGGTGGCGTCGTGGCGAACCTCGCGGCGCTCGGGTATTACAAATACGCGGACTTTGCACTGCGCACGGCGGACTCGTGGTTCGGGCTCGATTGGTACGTCCCGACGATTGCGATGCCGCTGGCGATTTCGTTTTTCACGTTCACGCAGATCGCCTTTCTCGTGGACTGCGCCCGCGGCCACGCTTCGGCGCTGAACCTTCCGCGCTACGGTCTTTTCGTATTCTTTTTCCCGCACCTCATCGCGGGTCCGATCGTCCACCACAGCGAAATCATGCCGCAGTTCGCCGAGCCCGATGTGGTGCGCTGGTCATGGCCGAATTTTTCTACGGGCCTCGCCTGGCTCACCCTGGGACTCGGAAAGAAAATTCTTCTCGCCGACCAGTGCGCGAAATGGGTGGGCCCGGCGTTTGATCCGGCAGCAGTGTTGGGCGCGGGCGATGCGTGGGCGGGCCTTCTCGCTTACACGCTGCAATTATACTTCGATTTCTCGGGCTATAGCGACATGGCGATCGGGTTGAGTCTGATGTTCAATGTGCGCCTTCCGGACAATTTCGATTCGCCGTATAAGGCCGCCAATATTGCCGAGTTTTGGCGGCGCTGGCACATGACGCTATCGCGATTCTTGCGCGACTATCTTTACATCCCGCTCGGCGGAAATCGCGGCGGCGAGTTGGGGCGCGGACGGAACCTGATGCTCACGATGATGCTCGGCGGTCTATGGCACGGGGCGAACTGGACATTCCTCCTTTGGGGCACGCTGCACGGATTGCTGCTCGTGATACACCGTGCATGGTCGCGACTCGGCAAACCGCTCCCCGTGTGGCTGGCGCGGACGCTGACGTTTATTGGCGTGATGATCGGCTGGTGCCTTTTCCGCTCGGCAGACTTCTCGCACGCGGGGCGCTACCTCGCGTCGCTGGCGGGCGTTCACGGCTTTCGCTCCGGCGCGATGAATCAGCTCACGTCGCCGCTCACGCTTGGCTTTCTGGCGCTGCTGCTCGTCGTTGTCAACTTCGCCCCGACGACGAAGCAGTGGATAGAAAACCGTAAGCTCTCGGCATGGCATGGCGTCGCGCTGGCGGTGATTTTCTTCGCTTGTCTGCTAGTGATGAGAGACGTCGCGGCGGGAGCGGGGAAGAGCGAGTTTATCTACTTCCAGTTCTAGCCGCGCGGTTCAATACACCGAGCGCCACACGCGTTCCAATTTGTCGGGATGGGTTGCGAGAAAACAGAAAGCGGCAATTCCACCCATATTCAAGATCCCCATCCAAAATGACCAGACAGCGCGCTTCCAACCCCGGGACCAACGCCCCGGCCGACGGCGTATTTCATACATTCCCAGCAATGCAATCGTCGCGCTGACCATCGATAAAATCAGCGAACTTCCAAGGATGGAAAACCGCACGTAGTCGCTCCCAGCCATGAAGAGCGGGCGGGAGCCGACACTGATCAACCAAGCGATTCCGAAAATGAATGCCGCGACCGCGCACTTTACGTTGAGGCCCCGCCGTCCGGTGCGCCCGAGCGCGACAAGGTTCAGCGCGACCACAGCCACCGGCAGTCCGATGCCGTTGAGCAGATAAAATGCGATAAAGAGTGCTTCTCCCACGGTAGTTTAGGCAGCAAAGGCTTCCAGAAAGGCGACCTCGATAGCGAGAGTTTCCTGCACGTTTCGTTCAAAATTGTCACGGAGCGCCGAGATGACGTCGGCTCTGCGGAGCGCTTCCGGCGTTGATGTTCGCCCGGCCACCGCTGCCGTTTCGGCGGAGTAGGATGGATGATCGAGGTGATCCGCAGCATGTTGCTGGCGCAGGATGTCACCCCACCATTCCTCCAGAATCGCCACAAGTGCGGCGCGTTCCTGCCGATAGCGGGCCTCGGTGAGCGCCTTGTAGTAATCTTCGCGCGAATCAATCCACGCGGCGCTGACATCGGTCGTTTGTTTGAAGCGTTTCACTTCATCCTTAAAAGCCGTCTCGTTCACTTCTTGAATCTCCGCTTTCGCCTCGGCCAGCAGAGTCTGAAATTCGCGCGCGAGGACAAACGCCTGCTGCAAATCCGGCGCGACTTTTTTCGAGAACTCACGGAGGCAGTTCATCAGCCGCACCTGCCTTGGTCCTGGCTCGCGGCGCGATGTGGGGCGTAGCGGAACTTCGATGCACCGGGAGAGAATCGTATTGAGCAACCGGTCAGGCTGGGTTGATACGAGGAGCAGATGGGTGTTGGGCGGCGGCTCTTCCAGCGTTTTCAGGAATGCGTTCGATGCCTGCACATTCATCCGATCTGCGTCGATGATGATACCGAGCTTGTTACCGCCTTTTTCCGCACGTTTGTAGAGCTGGCTCTCGGCTTCGCGAAGTTGCTCCACGGTGATGGCCCGCGATCTGGATTCCGGCGAAATAATATGCGCATCGGGCTGCCGGGCGACTTCCGACGGCTTGCAGCCCAGCAGATGCGCCGCAAGCTGCATCGCGAGCTCGCGCGTGCCGCTGCCTTCGGGCCCTGTGATTAGATAGGCGTGTGCGAGGCGTCCGCTTGCGCTCGCTTTGGTCAGGAGTGTAAATGCTTCGTCGGCAGTGAAGGCCACAGTGGTTTGGGTTGTTGGCGGTATTGGATGAACGGGCGGGCACCGGGAATCAAACTCAATCGAGCCTCAACGCAACTCGGGAGGGATCACAACTTCCCATCCGCCCGCCCTCAACTCGCCAAGCAATCGGCGCAGTAGGACTGCGCGATACGGCTTTCCTTGATGAAGCAGGATGATTGCACCGGGCCGGAGATTCCGCACGATGCGTTGAAGGATGCGCTCTACGTCCGTGTCGATGCCATCAAAGCCCCGCGCGCTCCATCCGATGTTTCGCAAACCCAGTTCACGCAGAACGGGCGCGTTGAACAAATTACGAAAGCCGACCGGCGGCCGAAAAATGCGCACACTTACGCCGCAAGCATCGTGAATCGCTCGCGAGGCCCCCGCGATTTCCCTCCGCTGCGCCGCAGGAAAGTAGCTCCAAAACCAGCCGCGAGGATGCGTCTGCGTGTGATTGCCGAGCAGATGACCGCGCGCCTGAATCGCCCGGCAGTGCGCGAGATTCGAAGCGACTCGACTGCCGATGAGAAAGAAAACTGCCTTCGCTCCAGCTTCGTCGAGAATCGTGAGAATCTCCGGCGTGTCCTCAGTCGGGCCATCGTCGATTGTCAGGCAGACTTCCTTTTTCGAAGTGCGAAATGAACGCAACGTCCGCCCCCAAACACTGACTCGCGGGATGAACGTCGAAAGCGCAAGCCAGACGTGCATCGCAAACATGCACGGCAGTCCCGCTGCCCAGCCGAAGCGCCATCCCACCAACAAAGGCGCAATGTGGAGCACTAGCAGAGTGAGCCATGTGAGAGAGACGCTCATAGTCCTGCGAAAAATTTCATCGCCCAGCCATCGCTACCTGCTCCATGAGTGTCAATATCCCGCGCACTGGTGGCACCCGCCATGCTTAAACGATGCCGACATGAATCCAACCAACCTCATGAACATTTTCGCACCACTCGCCGGTCTCATCGCCATGATCGGCCTGTTTCTCGCCAGCCTGCGCGCAGTCATCGCGCTTTCGCCCGAAGCAGCGTCCGAGGCGGAGGAATAGAGGCCTCTCAGTTCCGGCTTTGACGCATCGGCGCGCGCCCGCTCTAGTCTGCGCGAAATATGCCACGCTATCTTTCGCGAGAGACCGAGCCGTTTGGGAAATGGAAAGGCGTCCCGATCTATCTCACCACGATCATCGTTGCGATCATGATCGTCGGGCTCGTCGTTTGTGCCATGATTCAGGTAACGGGCTCTCGCGTATTTCTTGAGGCGAGGTTTTACGTGCCCCGAAACGGATGGGGAAATGCCCTCGCGGTGTTCACCTATCCGTTGATTGATCGGCTGAACTTTTTCACTCTCTTCGGGATCTATTGCTTCTACAGTTGGAGCGTCGGGATCGAGTCTCACATGGGGCGCACGGTGCTTACCCGGCTGCTCCTCATGCTCGTCACCGTTCCCGCCGCGCTCGCAACGGCTATTCATTACGGACTGCACAGCCCCAGCGGCCTCCTCGGAAACTACTACCTTGCTGCCGGTCTGCTCGTCGCATTTGCGACGCTCTATCCGAATGCCGAAGCCTTCGGATTTATCCCATTTAAGTATTTCGCCGCCGCGTGTGTGTTTCTCGGCTCCTTGATGGCACTCGCCGAACGCGAAGCACTTCCGCTCATCGCACTGTGGAGTTCGTGCCTGGTGGGTTTTCTCTACATTCGCTACGCGTTGGATCAGGAATACGACGATGCGATTCCTCTCAGCGCACGCATCCGGCATTTCTTCCGCCGCAAACCCAAGTTCCGCGTCGTGCGCAAAGACGAAATTCCGCCCGCAGAGCGCTGGGCGCCCGAGCCTGAACCGGACGCGGTCTCTGCGGAAGTCGATGCCATTCTCGACAAAGTCGCCCGCTCCGGCCTCGACAGTCTCAGCTCCGCCGAACGGAAAAAGCTCGAGCTTGCCCGGCAGGCGCTCAATCGCCGCGACGGAAAATAAGGAATGCGCCTCAGCGTCATCGTCCCCATCTGGAACGACCCGGCCGCACTGCGCACTGTCCTCTCCACAATTGCTGCTCTGCGCGGAATCGACGAAGTGATCATCGGCGACGCATCCACTACCGACGAGTGCGCCCGGATCGCACGCGATGCCGACGCGATTCTGGTCCGCTGCGAGAAGCTGGGCCGCGGACAGCAGATGAACGCAGCAGCCGCGGTCGCCACCGGGGACGTCCTCCTTTTCCACCACGCGGATACGGAGCTCCAACAGGCGCACATCGATTCCCTTCGCGTCGCGATGAAAAATGAGCATGTCGCCGGCGGCTCATACCATCGGAAGTTCGACACCCGGCATCCTCGGTTCATGTGGCTCGAACGTTGGAACCGAATGCTCCTCGAAGCCGGCGGAACGATATTCGGCGATCAATCGATCTTTGTCCGCCGCTCCGTCTTCGAGCGCATGGGCGGATATGCAAAACACCGCCTCATGGAAGACGTCGATTTTTCCAGCCGCCTCCTCCGCGAAGGGCGTCGGATACTGCTCGATCCGCCCATCGCCACAGGCGCGCGGCACCACATCAAAGGCGGCTCATGGCGCACCTCCGTGCGCAATGGTATGATGATTTTACTCTACCACGCCGGAGCCTCCCCGGATTTTCTCCACGCGTGGTACTACCGCCGCTGGTTGTAGCTAGGGGGTAATTGAGGCCGAAGTGCTGGACTTGCCAATCATCCGCGAGCCCGTCGCCTGGGTAAGTGCTGTAGTCGTCGGGGATGGTTTCTTGGACGTGTGGGGTGAGCGTGAGCAAACCGGCAAACAGCCCGGAGGTCGCCCCGACGATTGCGTCAGTGTTTTGATAAACAAGCGCGGTGCTCACAAGCCCCGTCGTCCGCCGTACGGACGGTAATGAGCTGCGTGGTGCCAGCCTCGGGCGGGTAGAGATTCGTCGCAGGCAATCCATAGCCGAGCAAGTCGTAGAGCTGCCCTATGTATCCGTGCTTCGCCACTGTCGCGGAAGTGGCTTCGCCGGAAATGCCGACGATTGCGCCGATGCTGCAAGTCAATCGTGTAGTCCGCGCGGTTCGAGCGTCTCGGCAGTGATGGCATAGACCGCGCTCGTGCGCCCGGCGTGGGCAGCGGTGGTGAGGATGCAGATTGATTTGGGCTTCAAAAAAAGCGGAATGTTTGCGTGAATGGCTGCGCGAAGGTTGTGATGCCGTTGAAGGTGTCGCCATCGGCGATGAGGTAGGCGAGCTTGTTGCTCACGCCGGAGTTGTCGTTTGCATTTCCGGGCATTGCGGCGGTGGGATAATAATCCGGGCTGCCCACGCGATCCGCATCGAAGCGATTCCCGCCGGGAGTCAGCCAGGCAGAGGGAAAGGCGTGTGGGATTTTTTGGCTCCAGAAAGCGCTGCCGTGCAGCGAGTCCTCCGCGAACAACCGACGAACGGATGCGCGGTCGTCGCCGAAATCCACAAACTCCCCGAAGATTTCAGAGAGCGATTCGCTAATGGCCCCGGAGGCGTTTTGATAGACGAGCTTGCAAGTGCTGTGGGTGACGCGATGCGTCAGCTCATGAGGGATGATGTCTTGGGTCGCCCATTGTGGCGGCACCATCCGCGCTGTCTCCACCGAATTGGCCCAGCCAGTAGTAGAAATCCCCAGCGACATCGTAGGCGAGGTGCTGAATCGGTTGACGCCCGCGCTGTGACCGCTACTTTTCCCGTCACATGTCGCCGGACTCGTCGTTGACTGGAATCAGAGGGTGCGTGATTGACGCGCCGGAATACGGAAAATTGCGCGCCTGGCGCGATGGAGCCGTGGT
>JAYSTZ010000850.1:0-2429 GCA_043719365.1 Verrucomicrobiaceae bacterium
CCGCCGCCGACGAGAACGTCCGCAAACAGTCGTTTGCTAAAGGTCCCATGGATCAAATCAACACCGACCTCCAGTCGCGCATCGCCCACCCGGGCAGCAACCTCGCGCTTATAGACCAACTCATCAAAGAGTCTCCCAAACTCCCTATGCACGGAAAGCGCCTGTCCCGTGACCGCGTAAGCCACTGCGCCAAACTCCTTCTGCGAGAGTCTTGTGGTAGGAATAGTTGGAATCACCGGCATCGGAAAAAATCAAAGGGAGCAGCCCATCAAAAAATATTTCTGCCCATCATCTTTATGCCAAAAATCACTTCCCGCCCGCCACGGGATAGTGCAGCCGGTAAGTCTGCTCTTTTACGAAATACTTTTTCGCGACGCGCTGGAGGTCTTCGCGCTTCACGGCGAGGTAGCGGTCGAGCTCACCATTGACGGAGGCGGTATCGCCCCATGTGAGCCGGGCCCGGGCGAGGTTCCGGGCGCGGGCGCTCATTTGTGAGTTTTCGCGAGCGAGCTCGTCTTCCTTGCCGTTGAGCGCTTTTGTGAACTCTTCGGCGGTCACTCCTTCAGCTTTCACTTTCTCCACTTCTTCGTCGATAAGCGCGTCGAGTTTTTCGAGCGTCACTCCGCGATTGCCTGTGGCGAAGACACCGACGAGTCCTGCTTTTTCAAACAATACGGGAAACGCCTGCGCGGCGACTGCGGCCTGTTCTTTGTCCACGAGCCGACGGTAAAGGCGCGAGCTGCGACCTGATGCCATGATGTCCGCGAGAAGGTCCAAAGCAACGGCGTCCGGATGGGTTTCGGGGCACGCGACCCATGCGTGTAGCGATGCTGGGAGCGGCGTTTTTTCCTCCTTCACTTCCACGAGCACGGGCTTCTCCGGCGGCGTGAGTTTTATGACCGGACGCGGCGGCGGCGTGCCTTTTTTGATCTCGCCGAAATATCCCTCCACGAGCTTCTTTGCATCCTCGGGCTTGAACGAACCGGCGATCACCAGCGTCGCGTTGTTCGGCATGTAATACGTTTTCCAGAAATCGCGGAACTCTTCGATCTTCGCCTGGTCGATGTATTGCGTGCTGCCGATGGGCGTCCACTCATAGGTCGTCCCCGCGAAGACCATTTTGCAAAGCTGCTCGAAGAGCGAGCCATACGGCTGGTTGTCGTAGCGCATCCGGCGTTCTTCTTTTACAACTTGCCGCTGCGTCTCGACGCCGGTTTCGTCGATGCGGTTGTGAAGCATCCGTTCACTCTCGATCCACAGCGCGAGTTCGAGCTGGTTCGACGGGAGATTGAAAAAGTAATCCGTCACATCGAACGACGTGCTCGCATTCAGATTCCCGCCCGCGCCGGAGATGTATTTGTCGATTTTCTGACGCGGAATGTTGTCGCTGCCTTCAAACATCAAGTGCTCGAAAAAGTGCGCAAAGCCCGTGCGGTCCGAGCGCTCGTTTTTAGAGCCGACGTGATAAAGCACATACGTCGAGACCACCGGTGCAGCGTGGTTTTCGTGAAGGATGACGTGCAACCCGTTCGGCAGATCGTATTCGGTGAAAGCGAGCGGCTTGATGGCCGATTTTGTCGCCGGAGCGGGCGCTTTGGATTCTTGGGCGAGCCCCGTCGCCGCAAGGACGAGCGAGCAGGAAAGGATGACGACTTTGATCATGATGTGTTGTGGTAAAGCGGGAATGGCTCCGCGCGTAAATATATTCCCACGCGCAATGTCGGGGCGATTAACTTCGGTGAATTTCTCGTAAGCCACGCGAATCCATTGGACTATTCGGAATGTATGGACATTGTATTCGCAAGATGCACACGCCTCATTTATCACCCGATTTGAACGAATGCTGGACATTACCGGAGATTCTCGCATCGTCCCGCATCATCCGGACCCATTCCACACCATGAAACCGAATACCTCTCGCCAAGCCTTCTCTCTAGTCGAACTGCTCATCGTCATCCTGATTATCGGCATTGTCGCCGGTTTCGCCGTGCCCGCCGTGCAAGGGATGCTTCGAGGCTCGCAACTCACTCAGGCATCGGGGCAGTTGACCGATTCGATGGCATTCGCGCGCCAACTGGCATTGAGCAAAAACCGGCTCATCGAAGTGCGGTTCTATCGCTTTGCAGACAATGAAACTCCGGGAGAAGTTCCCGAGGATCCATCGACCGGCCATTTCCGCGCGCTTCAGTCGTTTGAGATTTCTGAAAGCGGCACACTTATCCCCGTGACCAAGGTAATCCGCCTGCCGGACAACATCATCATGAACCCTGGGATTCCCGGAAACGGAGAGCTGTCCACCATTTTGGGTGATGACCGGAATTCCAAGCGGGAGACTCCGCCGTCGATGCTCGTCACCAAAGCAAAAATCAACAAAAATGCCGACCCTGAACTTCCCCGCGGAGTGGGGCATAATTACGAATACGTCGCCA
>JAYSTZ010000086.1:0-4614 GCA_043719365.1 Verrucomicrobiaceae bacterium
CCGGATTTCGGGACTTACGCAGGCGGATTTAAAGCCATCGATACGCTCTTCCCAGGAACAAGCTGGAAAGGCGACATCTCGCTCACCTCACGCCAGATCAAGACAGCCGCGGGTGGAGACATCAGCATGTTTGCACCGGGCGGAAAAATCATCGTCGGCTTCGATGCCGGAGCCGGTCAGTCGCTCGATCAGGGAATTCTTACTGAGAGCGGCGGCAACATTCACATGTTCGCATACGACAGCGTCACGCTCGGAACGTCCCGTATTTTCACGCTCCGCGGCGGCAACGAAATCATCTGGTCGAGCACCGGCGACATCGCGGCGGGAACCTCATCCAAAACAGTCGCCTCCGCACCGCCGACACGCGTCTCCATCGATCCACAAAGCGCCGACCTGAAGAACGATCTCGCCGGCCTCGCGACTGGTGGCGGCATCGGCGTTCTCGCTACCGTCGAAGGACTGATGCCCGGCGACGTGGATCTCATCGCCCCCGGCGGAGCAATCGATGCTGGCGACGCTGGCATTCGCTCAGCGGGCAACCTGAACGTCGCTGCAACCACGCTGCTCAACTCCGAAAACATCGCCGTGACCGGCACCGCCGCCGGAGCACCCGCGGGACCTCCTCCTGCACCACCCGCACCACCCGCGCCGCCACCACCACCGCCGCCGGATAATCGCAGCACGGCCGACAATGGTCAAAAGAGCCGCGACGAAGATGAAAAGAAGCGCAAGGCCGTACAACAGCAGGATCCGGCTTCGATCTTCAGCGTCGAGGTCTTGGGCTACGGCGGCGGCGAAGGACCGGTGGCGAGGTAAACAGTCTCGCTGTTTGATCTGTGCGAGCGGGTATGGGAGCTTCTATGTTCCCGCACGATGACCAGTCCGAACACCATGAAACGCGCCCTGCCTGCGAGCGTTCTCATCGCTGTACTGCTCGCGGTGCTCTTTGCCTGGCGACCGTTCTCGCGTAGCGAGGACTGGGTTTGGGTTGAGGTTCCGCTCCGTTCGTCGGCGGAAGGGTTTAGTATCCTTAAAACGGCTCATGGCGAAGCTATACGAAATCGAGCCACATCCAATTGCAAAGTGGTTGTCGGCGAACAGTTGCTTCGGCATCAAATTCCGGCCGGAATTTGCTCCCGTCTCGCAATTTGGTTTGTGGATAGCCCGGCGGATATCGTGGTGGGGCGGGCGCGATTCGTGTCGCAGGACGGCGAGGTATTGTGGGAGCCGGATGCGACCGCGTGGCGGTCTGATGAATCATTGAAAATGCGGGCGGTTGGACCGGACCATCGGTTCATTTCTTCCGCAACCGGGCCACCGGGCATGGAACTCGATTTAGGACACGGGATGAATTTCGAATCGGGGCGCGCGCCATCCGTTCCCTTGTTGCTTTCGGTGGCTGCGCTCCTGACCCTACTGCTCACCGTCGGCGCGTCGCTCTTGGACGAGCGGCTGCGTTCACTTTTGAAACTGTTGCTGGACCTCCGCTCCCGTTTAGTGGGCCGTGCCAGCGAGAGACCGGTCGTCGCGCTCTCAATTGTGGCCGCGATGGCGGTAATGCTCGCCTGTTTTCCCATCGTTTTTCTTGGGAAGAGCTTTATTTCGCCGAGTACGGGCGGGCACGGGATATACGGAAAATCGCCTCCAATTCCCGGCATCAACACGGCGAAGACCGAGGAATTCAAAGGCTCCGATGTCATGGTGATGCAAGTGGGGCATCGTCCTTACTCGATGCTTGCACACGAAGCGGTGTTCGAGCGCGGCGAGTTTCCGCTGTGGGATCGCTACAATTCCTGCGGCACAACATTCATCGGCCAAGGGCTGAGCATGATGGGCGATCCGCTGAACTGGGTGCCCATCGCAGCGAATGGCGCGGCGTGGGCGTGGGATGTGAAGTTTCTCGTGGCGCGCTGGCTGTTTGCGCTCGGGATTGGTCTGTGTGTGTGGGCTGCGACACGACGGTTTCTGCCATCTGCGGGCGCGGCATTTGGTGCGGCATTCATCGGCTTTTTTGCCTATCGCTTCAACCATCCGGCAAATATCAGCGTCTGCTACGCACCTTGGATTTTACTCTGCTGGCAGCAAATCGCACGAGCGCAGACGGCGCGCGGTTCTGCTGCTTGGGCGCTTGCGCTTGTGCTTTCGTGTACCGCGGTATTTCACTCGGGAACCGCGAAGGAATCGGCGATGTTGATCATCTTCCTCAACATGACCGGCGCGCTTTTGATTCTGCTGCAGCACGGTTCGGGCTGGGGTTGGCGTTTCGCGGCAGGCGGCCTTGGCGGGTTGGTGTTTGCGTTGTTGAACGCTCCGTTCTGGCTCTCGTTTTTAGATGCGCTTGGAAAGTCATTCACCACTTACGAGAAGCCGCCGATTTTCCAGATCATGCCCGGACATCTGATCGGGTTGTTTGATGATCTATTTTACCAGCGCATCAAATTCGCCGAGTGGTTCACTGACCCGTCGGCAAACTTCCTCGTCCTCGGTGGCGTACTCATTGGCGTGGTGCGTTGGCGCGAGCTTTGGCGCGAGCCCCTTGTCCGCGCGCTCGCACTTTCAGCCGTGGTGCCGTTTGCCTTGGCTTTCGGATTCGTGCCTCCGGAGGTGATCCGCCGCATCCCATTTATCGCGAACATCTCCCATGTCGGAAACACGTTTTCCTGCATCTTGATCGTGCACGCGATGGTGTTCGCCGGATTCGCGTGGACTGCAAAGCCTGTCCGCCGCGAATGGCCGATCTATGTGGCTTTGCTCTCCGCGCTCACCGTGGTCTATTGGATGTGGAAATTACCCGACCCAGGCATGCCTCCAGACATCGCCAGCGCAGCGGGTTTTGGCACGCCGAGTCCGTTTTTCATGGTTTGCGCGACGCTATTGCTCACTTCTGTGGCGATGCTCCCATGGGCGATTTCGAGTGCAGGAAAATCGGACGCTTTCCTGCCTCGGTGCGCGCTCTTGCTCATCGCGGGCGTGGCGCTGTTTCGTCATGCACAGTGGAGTGAAACGAAGTTCGACTACTATGTGATTAACCCTCAGCATCGACCTGATTTTTCAGTGACCTCGCGGGCGGTCGAGCGGCTGCGACCGCTGCTCGCAGATCCCTCCCGCGTTCACGGAATTGGAGGTGCGTTTATTCCCGGGTATTCGGCAAGCTTGGGGATCGAGCATTTTTCCAGCGCTGATGCTCTGACGTCAGGATACCTGCACGATGTGGTGGATGCGGCGACGATCAAGCGGCAATGGGAATGGCGTACGCTGGTGTTGCCTGAGCAGATGAAGGCTACGCAAAAATGGACCGACCTGCTGAACAATCGATACTTTCTCGGCCCTCGCGGCGAGAAGCCACCCGAGAGCTACCGTCATCTTTTTTCCGAAGACTTGGAAGCGTGGGAAAGCCCCACGGCCTGGCCTCGTGCATTCTTCACGGACCGCGTTCTGACTTACGACTCGGTTGCTGATTTTGCGGCGCTAGTGAACGCTTCCACTACGCCATTCGCCGCTGTGCAAAATGGCGCGCCGCTCTCCGGTAGCGGTGCCGTCGTCGCGGCCACCAGCTACACGCTACGCACGAACTCGACTCGATTTGAAATCGCCGCGCCTTCTGCCGGAGTCGTCGCGCTTACCGAGACGTGGTTCGACGGCGATATTTGGGTCACGCTCAATGGACAGCCCGCCGAGGCATTCCGGGTGAACCACGCCTTCCGTGGAGTGAAAATTCCAGCGCCGGGGAATTACACAGTCGAGTTTTCGTACTGGCCTCGCGTGCTTACAAAGGCGCTGTGGCTCTGCGCGTTCGGCGGGCTCGGTGCGGGCGCTCTGGCACTCGTCGCGTGTCGGCGCTGGAAGTTTCTGGAGAAGTGAGCCACTGTCCCCTCATGCGACGCGTCTTCGGCTTGGAAACAGAATACGGAATCACGGTGGAGGAAATGCCGGACCTCGATGTGGTCCACGAGAGTATCGCCATCGTGCGAAGCTACACCGAGCACGGCGCTCACATGAAGTGGGACTACGTCAACGAAGACCCGCATCAAGACGCCCGTGGCTTTCGCGCCGACGAATTGCGGCAGGACACGGACGAGGCTGCGTTCTTCGAGCTCGATAAGCACCGGAATCTCACCTTCGCCGAGATCAAAAGCGACCTCGTGCTCAGCAATGGTGCGCGATTTTACAACGACCACGCACACCCGGAATACTCTACGCCGGAATGCACGACGTTGCCCGAGTTGGTAGCCCAGGACAAAGCCGGTGAGCGTGTTCTTGAGGAATGTCTGCGCCGCCGCAACTCGCACCTCACGCCGCCGCAGGTTGGTCGCATTTACAAAAACAACACCGATTTTCAGGGGCACAGTTACGGATGCCACGACAATTTTCTTATGCGCCGCTCCGTGGACTGGGAGCGCATCGTGCGTGACAGCGTGTCCTTTCTCATCACGCGCCAGCTCTTCGCCGGTGCCGGAAAAGTGGGCATCGAAGGCGAAGAGGAGCGCAGCCAAGGCGGGACTTTTCAGCTCGCGCAACGGAGCGATTTTTTTGAAGTGCTGACGAGCATCGACACGATGAATCGTCGCCCGCTCGTGAACACTCGCGACGAGCCTCATGCCGATGCGGGGCTTT
>JAYSTZ010000851.1:0-5565 GCA_043719365.1 Verrucomicrobiaceae bacterium
CGGCTCGTGCTCGCCGTAAGGGATCGAGCCTTTGTCCACGAAGTAGCCGAAAAAGCCCGACGCCCGCGCAATCGCCGCGTCCACCTCCGGGTCCGCAACGCCGCATTTTTTCCCCATCACGATGGCGAGATTGCCCGCCAGCCCCGCCATATTCACCGGACCGTAAGGCGGGATGGAGCCGTGCAATTTCCCCTCCGGCGTGCGCGATGAAATGCCGTGCCCAAACGTCCCATACAAGCTCTGCCCCTTCGCCAGCGTGACCGTGTATTCGCGGATTGCGTGCTGCACTTCATCGTCGCCGGTGAGCAAAAAATACTCGCACAGAAAAATATTCCGATAGCCCCAATCCCAAATCGTCGAGCCGTCCTTCAGCTCCAGCTTCAGCGTCTTCGGCCCCATCTTGCGTGCGAACTCCTGGAGCTTCGGCAGATACTCATCATTGCCCGTGGAAAGCAGCGCCAGTGCGCTGATCGAGCCCATGATGCCGTCCTTCAGCGGCTCCTGCGCGAGCACCCTGCACGCATCTTCAAAAATCAGTTTCGACTTCGCGCAGCCGAACGGAGCCGTCGCGGTGTACGCGCCGAGCACGCGCATTTTCAACTCCACATCCTGCTTCGCCCCCGCCCGCGCAATCGTCATTTTCAAAGAGCCCGTCTGCTCCGCAAACTGGACCGCTCCGGCAAAACTCTTCCGCGCATCCTCGCTGAAAAGCCGCCCGTTCACGCCAAGGATCACGTCATCCACTTTCACCACACCATCCGCCGGGGAACTCGCGCCCACATGCGTCACCAAAATCTGCCGACTCGCCGCCGTCGTCCGCCCTTGCACCCCATCGAAGTGAGTCGCGGGCCGCGTATAAATCCACCCGCGCAGCCCCGTCGCGCCGAGATTGTAAGTGAGCTTGCGGTCCACCGTCTCGCGAGTGAGGTCGGGCGGTGTCTTCGCCGACTCCCCCGAAAAAGCAGAAGCAGAAAGTGAGATGGATGCGGCGAGAATGTGGTGAAATTTCATGCGAAAATGAGCGCAAACGTTATCCGGAAGCCCACTCCCGTCTTGGCCAGGAAACGCGCTCTCGCAGTAAATTGAGCACACTAAAGCTCATCCGTTTTTTCCGAGCGATAGTACGCATAGACGCAGCCCAAACTCAGCGCCGTGAGGACGTGCCACAGCGCGTGGCCTTGCGCCCACGCATCCGGGCTGGAGCGGCGGGCGGCGATGTCGAGCTGGCGACAGAAAACGGCGGCGACCAGCGCGGCGGAACTCGCGACCAGCCAGCGCCCGTCGAGTTTCTGCGATGAGCAAAAGCGCGCGAGCAGCGTCAAGGTCGTGACGCTCCCGACGAGCGAGCAGAGCACGACGGACGACGCCATGGACCACTTGAAGTAAAAGAGCAGCCCGCTCGCGAGAGCGACGAGCGCGAGCAGTAGCCAAGACCGCAGAGCCGGAATCCAGCGCCCAATCCCAACCGCGATGATCACCATCAGCGGCGGATACATCGCCGCCACATCGAGCTGCTGGCCGAGCCGCGTGAGCGAAGCGTGAAAAAGCCCGCTGCCGATTCCGAGACAGCAACACGCCGCGCCAAACGCAAAACTCAGCGCAGGCGTCTTCACGAGATATGCGTCGCCTTTTCGCTCGCGGCAGTCGCGCCAGCCGAGCGCGATGCCGTAGAGCCCGACGACGATGTAGGCGAGATTCGACCACGTATTTGCCCGCGTGCGGAAAACCTCCCGCTCGTAGATGCGCTCACGATAAGCGGGCCGCCGGAGTTCACCGCTCTCGCGCCAGCCCGCCCACACGTTTTGCTCCTGCGCAGATTGCGTCACCCACAACAGCCCGAGCACGACGACGGCGACCGTCCCCCAAACAAAGCTGTGTGATTTCAGCGTCAAAATCACAAGATGCGCATAAACCGCATCGGGTTCTTTTCCACCATCTCCGCAGTGCCAAACTCGGCGTCCCAGTACGTCATCTTGAACATGTCGCGCAACGCTTTCGATTTTTGCGAAGCCGTGTTTGTCGATACGCGGAAATGTGTGGCGATCATCTGCGGTGTGACGTTGGGTTGCTGTGTTGCATCAAAGGCGAAATTCACCGTGCAATTCGCGTGAACCACCCCGGCAGCCCAGCTTTCCGGCTGCCCGGAGGCAAATGGCACGGTGCGTTTCCGCCCGCCCTTTTCGATCAGCTTTCGGCAAAGGCCCTCGTATTCCGCGTTGAGGTTCGCTTTGCAAAATCCGGCAGTGAGGCGGACTAATTCGTCGAGTTTCGGGGAAGCCTTTGCAGCCGCGATAGCCTTGGTTTTGACGGGCTTTGCTTTGACGGGAGATAAAAGTCGGTCTGCATGATCCGTGAGGTAGTTCATAATCCTTTCGACGTCGTCACGAGTGATCAAGTCGTAGCCAAAGTGACACGCGACGTAACAAAATGCGAAGGCCACTTCCGGGCGCTCAAACGCCTCCGCATGGGTATCGCAACTCGCAAGATAGCTGCCGAGCGAGATGGACCTCGCGCTGCTAAACTTCGCGCCGGAACTCGGCAGTCCCCGGAACTTCGCGCAAACATTCGGCGCAATCGTGTACAACGCGTCGGCAGTGGTGGAGTCGCCGAGCATCGCCAGAACAGGCAGAGCCTCGGCTGCATCGGCAAAGGCGAGCTTCACTTCATCGAGCCATGCGGAGTCTGTTTTTGGGATTGGATTCATCGTGCCCACAGTTCTTCCCGAGACACGCGATTTGGGCAAGAGAATGAACGTGAGACAAATCCCCACGCTCCCGCATTGCCCGCGCAAAGCGTTTGTGGTTTCTGGTGTGCGTTCAGTTTCATCGCCATGCCAAAATCCAAACCGACCGCAAAAGCTAAGCCTGCAAAGCCCGTTGCCGCCGTGGAATCATCGCTCGTCGCAGAGCCGACGCCTCGCCTTTCTCGTGGGCGCACTCGGGAGAGCGCCATCCTGCCCCTTGCGCCCGCACTGGCCAGCCTTCCCGCCGACTACTCATCGCTTCTTGTCGACGTAAAAAAGCACCTCGCCCAAGCTCGCCTGCGGACCATACAGTCCGCGAATGTCGCCCTCATTCGGGCCTACTGGCACATCGGCCACACCATCCTTTCCCGCCAGAAAACCGAAGGCTGGGGAGCCAGAGTCATTGACCGCCTCTCCGCTGACCTTCGCGAAACATTCCCTGAAATGCGCGGACTCTCCCCACGAAATCTGCTGGCGATGAAGGTGTTCGCCAGAGAGTTCCCCCAAGCCCCAATTGCGCAACAGCCTGTTGCGCAATTGCCGTGGGGTCACATCCTCCAGCTCATGCAAAAGGTGAAATCCCCGACCAACCGCCTCTGGTATATCCGCGCCAGCACCGAATACGGCTGGTCCCGCAATATCCTTTCCCTCCAGATCGCAGCCCGCGCCCACACCCGCTCCGGCAAATCCGCCAACCACTTCGCCGCGACACTTCCGCCCGCCGATTCCGACCTCGCCAGCCAAATCTTCAAAGACCCCTACCTCTTCGATTTCCTCGGAACCGCCGATCCCCGCCGCGAACGCGAAGTCGAGCTGGCGCTAGTGGATCACATTCAAAAATTCCTGCTCGAACTCGGCGCAGGTTTCGCCTTCGTCGGTCGCCAAGTTCACCTCGAAGTCGGCGGCACTGATTCGTATCTCGATCTCCTCTTCTACCACCTCAAACTCCGCCGCTACGTCGTCATAGAACTCAAAGCCGTGCCCTTCGATCCCGGCTTCGCAGGGACGATGAATTTCTACCTCTCCGCCGTGGATGACCTCCTCCGCCACCCCGACGACCAACCCACCATCGGCCTCCTGCTTTGCAAAAGTAAGGACAAGCTCGAAGTCGAATACGCCCTACGCGGGTTCAAAAAATCCATCGCCGTCTCCGAGTGGCAAACCCAACTCACCGAAACCCTCCCCCACGAACTGCAAAGCAGTCTGCCCACCATCGCAGAGATCGAGGCGGAATTGACGGGGAAAACTCATTCAGAAAAAAAGAGGGCGAAACCATGACCAACCCCATCGGCGTAGCCACCTACGCCTTACAGTCGAAACTGCCCGGTGAATTGAAAGGAAAACTCCCCACCGCCAAACAGCTCGCCGACATCCGCCGGGCCGGAGCTGGAGGGAGGAAAGTGAGTGGTGCCGCTCCATCCTGCCGCGCCTCTTTCCGCAATCCGCAATCCGCAACCCGGTTTCCGCATATATGAAAACAATAAAGAAAATCGTCCTGTCCAATTTCAAACGGTTCAAGAACTTCGAACTTAGTTTCGACGACAAACTGAACATCCTGATTGGGGATAACGAAGCTGGCAAAAGCTCCATCTTGTTGGCTCTCGACCTCGCCCTTAGCGGAAGCAGGAGCAAGGTTGAGACGATTGGCCTGGAGACGCTCTTCAACAAAGAGGTCGTATCCACGTTTCAAGCCGGTGCGAAAAAAATTGGCGACCTTCCCAAGCTGTTCGTGGAGGTGTATCTTTCCGAACAGGGCAATCATGAACTGAACGGGAAAATCAACTCCAAATCCACTGTCTGCGACGGTTTGCGGCTCGTCTGCGAACCCATCGACGACTACAGCAAAGAAATCGGTGAGATTCTGAAAGACCCGTCTTCCAATTTCCCGTTCGAGTATTACGCGATCAAGTTCATGACTTTTGCGGGAGAGCCATATTCGGGTTTCAAGAAACATCTCAAGCATCTGGTCATCGACAGTTCGCAGATTAATAACGACTACGCGACGCGGGAATATACGAAATCTATTTACGGTGCCAATGCGACTGTCCTCGAGCGAAACAGAAACGAGTATTTGTATCGGCAGAGCAAAACAACGTTCAAGAACGACGCTTTCGCGGCACTCAATAAGAAGCTGGATTCCTGCAAATTTTCGGTCAGGACCAATTCAAAATCAAATCTTGAGACGGATATCGAGATCACGGAGGGCGGCGTGCCGCTCGAAAGCAAAGGCAAAGGCCGTCAGTGCTTCATCAAGACGGAGTTTGCCCTCCGTAAGGAGCATAGTCTGGACGTTCTCCTTCTCGAAGAGCCCGAGAATCACTTGAGCCACACAAACATGAAGAGGCTGATCCAGCGAATCTCAGAGTCCGACAAGAAACAGCTCTTCATTGCTACCCATAGCAGCCTGATCTGCGCGCGTCTCGATTTGCGAAAGGCGATCCTTCTGAACAGTGTCAGTGCCACGTCTGTCACCTTGAAGGATTTGCGCGAGGACACGGCAAAGTTCTTCATCAAAGCACCTGACAACAATGTTCTCGAGTTCGTGCTGTCCCGCAAAGTGATCTTAGTAGAGGGGGATGCCGAGTTCATCTTGTTCGACGCGCTCTACAAGAAGCAGCCGGGGAACTCCACTTTGGAGAAGGACGGCGTGCATGTAATATCTGTCGGCGGAACGAGCTTTAAGCGCTATCTGGACTTGGCGAAATTGCTGGGCATCAAGACGGCAGTCGTGCGCGACAACGATGGCGACTATCAGAAGAATTGCGTCGATAGCTATGCCACCTACACGAACGAGCACATGCGCGTCTTCTCCGACAAATACC
>JAYSTZ010000852.1:0-5563 GCA_043719365.1 Verrucomicrobiaceae bacterium
GACTATTTGCGAGCGATCCGGACAAAATCGTAGTTCCCGCAGAAATCGTCGTGGAAGTGTGTGTATTCACTGCGCTCATGGTGAGCGTACCTGCGCCGGATTTTGTAAACACCCCGGAGCCTGCAATTACGTTGCCAAGGGTGTAATTCGCGGCGTTCTCCAGCGTGCCGCCGGACGCGCCCATGGTGATGACACTCGTTCCAAACACTCCCGCTCCCGATACTTGAATTTTACCACCATTGAAAGAGACGGTCGTAAATGCATTGGCCGAAGTCAGCGCCAGAGTTCCCGCACCGGACTTCTCAAGGGGACCGGAGATTTGCCCGACCCCGCCAATCGTATATGTGCCGCTGGTTGCAGTGACCTGCAATGCCGACACTGCGATGTTGGCCGGCACGTCGATGGACGCAGTCCCAGCCTGGCTGAAAATTGCCGTCGTCGCTGGGTAATATCTCGCGGCAGCGCCGGCAGCCAGCCAGTAGTTGGCGCCCGAGGCTTCGAGAGTCCCATTTGGAGAACCCGCCAGTCCATGCGCCAGATTGTACGTCGAAGGCAGTCCTCCGACAGTGTTGAAGCTGACATTATCCAACGTATAAAGGCCGTCAGGGTTTGGGACGCCGTTATCATCCAGCCAGATAACGTAGGCGGGTGCCCCGACCGCCCAAACACCAAAAGGAATGGTCGTGCTCTGCGCGACCGTCGCGGTCGCCGGCCCCCCGGCAGTCGGCGTGACGAACCCGAAATTTCCCACCGCAGTCCACGAAGTGCCGTTGAGGCTCCAGTAAACACGATGACCCGCGAACGCATCTTCCGCCGTTACTATGGAATTGTTGTTCAGCGTGAGGTCCCATCCCAACGACATGGAAGTGATCGGCGTGCCGGTATTATTCGAAAGGCGCGCCATCAAGACCGTTCCATCGACGCCGGTCGCTCCGCCTCCAACCGCTCCAATCGCCCCGTAATAATCAATGAAGTTCGAGGTTGCCACCGTCGCCCCTCCTGCTGATAGCCCGGTGGTTGTATTCGAAATCGTAACCCCGGTCCCGACAACTCCGTTCACCCGATTATCTGCGGTTGAGAGTGTCGAGGTGATCGTTGCGGACGAACTCCCAAACAGGGCATCACTTCGAGACCAACTGGCTGCAGCCGGAGACGAAGCAAAGGTCTCTACGAACGGCACGCCGACACTGTTAAAAACAATCTGCCCTTTCGCAGAAACAACACCCGCCAAAAGACTCGCTGCACTGGCAGTGAGGATTCGGTGATTTACGAGGCAGCGTGTAAGGGAAAACTTCATTGGACGAAAATGGCAATTGGATGGAAGAGGGGTGAGACGGGCTCCCTGTTGGAATCCGCGACCACCTCACTACAAATGAGCCGACACGCCATCTTTTCGCAAGAGCGATTTGCGGCATTCACGTATCCTTTCGCTAACAGGATTTCCATTATTCCATCGTGCTGACGAAGATTTAGACTGAGCAGGCGAAACTTTCTTGTCGCGCCGCCGTTGCGTTCCCGTAATGGTGGCCCGACATGTTAAGACTGCTTTTTCTAGGGGATATCGTAGGTGAACCGGGTCGCAAGGCCGTGATCGACATCGTTCCGCGATGGAAGGAAGAACGAGCCATCGATTTCGTTATCGTGAATGGCGAAAACTCGGCGAACGGTCGCGGTATCACGCCGAAGATCTGCACGGACCTTCTGCGCGCCAAAGTCGCAGTCATCACCACCGGCGATCACGTTTGGGACCAAAAAGAAATCGTGCCACACCTCGACATGGAGCCGCGGCTGCTACGCCCGATCAATTATCCTCCAGCAACGCCGGGTCGCGGCAGTATTGTCCTCGATACGCCAAAGGGCAAAGTCGCGGTCATCAATGTCCAGGGCCGCACCTTTATGCAGCAACCGCTGGAGAATCCGTTCCTCGCCATGCAGTCCGAGGTCGAGCGACTGCGGATGGAAACGCCCGTCATCTTCGTGGACATCCACGCGGAGACGACGAGCGAGAAGATCGCCATGGGGCGTTTCCTCGATGGTAAAGTGAGCGCCGTCGTCGGCACCCACACGCACACCCAGACGGCGGATGAGCAGATCTTTCCGGGCGGCACCGCATTCCTTTGCGATGCCGGAATGTGCGGCCCGGCCGTGAGCTGCCTCGGACGCGAGGTGGAGCCGATCATCACAAAGTTCCTAACCGGACGTCCGATTCAATATCCCGTCGCCGGCGGCCCCGTGCGGCTCTGCGGCGTGATGATCGAAATCGACGAGCAATCCGGAAAGGCCCTCCGCATCGAGCGCGTATCCGAAATTTACCGGGAAGAACGCTGACGCCACCACGAACTAGCCCCGCATTTTTCCACACCATGAAATACCTTTCCGCCGTCCGGTTCCTGTCTCTCATTGCGGCGCTTGCTGCGCTCTTCCTCAGCGGTTGCGCGTCGGATAGCGTCATTGATACGAGCCGCACTTTCAAAAAGGTCGTCATCGATGCCGGGCATGGCGGACACGACAACGGCGCCACCACACGCTACGCCGGAATGGAAAAGGAACTCGCCCTCGATGTCGCGCTGCGAGTCCGTGCGAAGCTCGAGAATGCCGGCTTCGACACCGAGATGACGCGCAAGAGCGACGTCTTCATCCCGCTGGACAAACGCGCCGCCATTTCCAACCGGCAGAGCAATTCCATCTTCGTCTCCATCCACTTCAACTACTCGCCCAATGGCAGCATCCGCGGCAGCGAAGTCTATTACAAAAGCCGATGCTCCTCGCGCATCGCCGACAACATCCTCACGCAGGTCG
Organism: Verrucomicrobiaceae bacterium; assembly: GCA_043719365.1. Lineage (GTDB taxonomy): Bacteria > Verrucomicrobiota > Verrucomicrobiia > Chthoniobacterales > Chthoniobacteraceae > SXWH01. The sequence continues at coordinate 2,800 of JAYSTZ010000852.1, forward strand.
CCGCCATCCCCGGCTTCACCCATCGCGGCGTTCGCACGGCAAATTTCTGCGTGTTAAGAAAGAACCGCTATCCCGCAGTGCTCGTCGAGTGCGGCTATCTCACCAACCCCTCCGAAGGCCGCCGTTGCGCAGACGGCGCAGCCCGCGAAGCGCTTTCGGAAGCCATCGTCCGCGGCATCGTCATCCAACGCCACGGCGGCGGAACCATGGTCGCGGCAAACTAAACTCTCATGCGCATCTTCATCTTCCTCCTTGCAACCATCGTCTGCGGCTTCGCTGCGGAGAAACCGAACATCGTTTTCATTCTCGCCGACGACCTCGGCATCGGCGACATCCGCGCCTTCAACAAAGACTCCAAAATCCCCACGCCAAACTACGACCGCCTCGCCGCAGGCGGCATGAAGTTCACCGACGCGCACACGCCTTCCTCCGTCTGCACCCCGACGCGCTACGGACTGCTCACCGGCCGCTATAATTGGCGCTCCAAGCTCCAGAGCGGCGTCCTCGGCGGACTCAGCCCGCGCCTCATCGAGCCCGGCCGCACCACCGTCGCCGCGATGCTCAAAGAGCAAGGCTACAACACCGCAGTCATCGGCAAGTGGCACCTCGGCCTCGACTGGGTGAAACACGAAGGCAAATCCGTCAACGAACTCGGCATCGAAAACGACGCACAGAACGCCAGCATCGATTTCTCCAAGCCCTTCGCGAACGGCCCCATCACCCTCGGCTTCGACACCTTTTTCGGCATCGCCGCATCCCTCGACATGGTCCCCTACACCTTCCTCGAAAACGACCACTGCGCCGTCCTCCCCACAGAAACCAACCACTTCCCCATGATGGCCGATCGCCCCGACGGACCCAAGACCCGCAAAGGCCCCGCCGCTCCCGGCTTCGACGCCAAAAACGTCCTCCCCACCTGCACCGCCAAAGCCGTCGAGTGGATCGGCGCCCAGGCAAAAACCGGCAAACCCTTCTTCCTCTACATGCCCCTCAACGCTCCCCACACACCCTCCGTTCCCACCGCCGAGTTCGACGGCAAAAGCAACCTCAACAGCTACGCCGATTTCGTCATGCAGACCGACGCCACCATCGGCGCAATCCTCGACGCCCTCGACAAAGCAGGCGTCGCCGACAACACACTCGTCATCGCCACCAGCGACAACGGCTGCTCCCCGCAAGCCCGCATCGAAGAGCTCCGCGGAAAAGGGCACGACCCCTGCCTCGGCCTCCGCGGCACCAAAGCCGACATCTGGGAAGGCGGCCACCGCGTCCCCTTCATCGTCCGCTGGCCCGCCAAAGTGAAAGCCGCCAGCGAAAGCGCGCAACTCCTCTGCCTCATAGATTTCTACGCCACCTGCGCCGAACTCACCGGCGCAAAAATCGCCGACACCGCCGCCGAAGACAGCGTCAGCTTCCTCCCCGCGCTCCTCGGCAAATCCGGCGGTCGCGACACGCTCGTCTCCCACAGCATCTCCGGCCATTTCGCCATCCGCAAAAACGCCCTCAAGCTCTGCCTCACCCCCGGCAGCGGCGGCTGGAGCGACCCGCGGCCCGGCAACCCCGCCGCAGCCAAACTCCCGCCCACCCAACTCTACGATCTCGCCACCGACCGCGCCGAAACCACCAACCTCTCCCCGCAGCGCGAAGCCGACGTAAAAGACCTCACCGCCCTGCTGGAAAAAACCATCGCCGACGGCCGCAGCACCCCCGGCGCTCCGCAAAAAAACACCGTCGAAGTCGTCATCCACAAAGGCGCAAAAAAGAAGTAGCCCGCCCGCCGCGCCTCCCTACTTCTCCGCCGGGATGAAGCCCCGCTCGGCGAGCCATTCCAGCGACTGCTTTTGCCAGGCGTCCCACATCGGGCCTTTGTAGCCGTTCAGGCCGTGGCCGCCGCTCGCGAGCTCGAGATATTTCGTCGCCACTCCGGCGGTTTTCAGGGCTTCGGAAAACATCACGCTGTTTGCCGGCACCACCACGGTGTCGTCCAGCGCGTGGGCGAGAAATGCGGGCGGGGTTTGCGCGGTCACTTGCTTCTCGTTTGAGAACAGCGCGACGAGTTCCGGTTTTGCGTCCGGGCCGAGAAGATTCCGCGCCGAGCCTTGATGCCCTTTTTCCCCGAAGCTGATCACGGGATACACCAGCACCATGAAATCCGGACGGCAACTCACCTTCGCGATCGGGTCCGCCGACGCCGCATCGCCCGCATCGAAATGCGTCCCCGCCGTCGAGGCCAGATGCCCGCCTGCGGAAAACCCCGCGATGCCGATCCGCTTCGGGTCGATGCCCCACTCCGCCGCCCGCGAGCGCACCGTCCGGATCGCCCGCTGCGCATCCAGCAGCGGCACAAACGCCTTCCCGCGCGGCAGCCGGTATTCTAGCACCACGCCCGTGATGCCGTGGCCGTTCAGCCACGCCGCGATGCCGTGCCCTTCCGCCCCCGTCACCAGTCCGCCGTATCCCCCGCCGGGGCAGATAATCACCGCGGCTCCGTTCGGCTTTGCAGCGGGGTGGACGGTGATGGTCGCGTCCGCATCCTGAAACGTCCCGTCACCCACCGGTGCATGATTCCCCCAAAGCGAAATCTTCTCCGGCTGTTTCGACGCCTCATCGGCGAAAGTGGTCAGCGCCCCGGCCAGCGCCACACCGCAAAGCGTGGAAAGAAAGCCCATGCGGCCCATGCGGAAGTTCGTGCGAAGGAGTTTGAAAATAGCCATGCCACCCGACTATCCCCGCCGCCCCCCCGCGGGCAATGGGAAACGCCGGT
>JAYSTZ010000853.1:0-5561 GCA_043719365.1 Verrucomicrobiaceae bacterium
CATCCGAGAAGAATAGAAAGAAGCAGCACGACGGCAGATGGTCGTCCTGGAGTCCAAACTCGTGGAAAAGCTGATGTATCTCGGCGAGGGGTTCGCATGATTTTAGTAGGAAACAAATAAACCCTCTTGCCCGCCGACGCAAAGGTCAAAAATCACGAATCTCACGGCTAAAATCGTGCCGCAGGGGGAAAGCGTCCGACTACTTGATTTCCACAGTCGGGGCGGGCGGCGGTTCCGGGGCGGAATCCTGAATCACCAGCGTCGCACTTGCGGCAGGCCCGTTGACTTTTAGTGTGAAAGGGCGGTCGCCTCTTGCGCCGGTTCCGGTTGCATCCACCTGCGGGATGCGGAGGTTTTCGAGAAGGAGCCTGCCGGTCAGCGAGTAGGTGCCCGCAGCGTGCCGACCCTCGGCTTTCTCCAGCGTTACGGTGTTTCCATCGAGGGTGAAATTCGCGGTTGTGTCGGTCACGACGCTGCCTTTCCAGTTGAGCGGGAGCTTCCCGTTTTCGAGGGAGATTGCGCCGCCAAGCTTGATGGATTTGAGCGCGCCATCGGCATTCAGCGTGCCGTTCAGCGTGCCGGCGAGGGGCCACTCATATCCGGTGAGCAGCGCCGTTTCTGCGAGGCGGAGGTTTTTTGCCGTGAGCTGGATGCGCCCCACGGTGTCTTCGTTGAGGAGCTTGGCGAAATTGACATCCGGCCACCGCTGCCAAAGGTCGAGAGGGAGGAGCGCGTCGCCTTCCAGCCACGTTTCCCCGTTCTTTTGCAGGCGGAGTCCGCGAAGATTCACGAGGCTCGGGCCTACGCCGACGGATGCGCTGAGAGTCGTTCCATTTTGACTGATCTTGAAATTGTCGAAGAGCAGGTGCTCGCGTTCGACGGTGCCCGAGAGTTCCGCATCGAGCGGGTGGGTGGCGTTCGAGCCAAGAATGTGAAAGCGTCCGAGCTTCGCGGTGAAATCGCCCTTGCTCATGTCGCCGGTCCATTTTCCCGCCCATGAAAACAGCGCGCTCCCCGCGACCGGCGCAGGCAGAATGGGCGGGCCGAGAAGTGCGCCGTACAGCCGGAGGTCGCGCAGGGAGACGCGCACGCGTCCGTCGAAGCCGCCGCCGTCGAGGCTTACGGTGCCGTTGGCGCGGAGATAGTCGTCGTCGTTGTCAAACTGCGCGTTCACGATTTGCACTTCGCGGCCTTTGAAAACGAGCGCGCCGGTGAGCTGGTCGAGCGGAGCCGTGCGCCATTTGAGGTCCTTGCCGTTGACGATGATCTGGCCGTCGTAGTTCGGCGCTCCGCCGCCTTTCGGGCCGCTGCAGCTCACGGAGCCACGAAGGAAAAGCTCGCCGGCGGTGTAGGTGAACTCCGGCAGCAGAAGCGCGGAAAGCTCGGTGAGATTGCGGATGGAGGCGTCCATTTTGAGATCGAATGGAAGCTCCCACCACTTCGCGCCGGGCTGGGGCATAGCGAGCGTGCCGTTGAGTGAAAGCTCGTTGGAGCCTTGCTTGAGCTTGCACTCCGGGACGACCAGCCGCTGGTCCACGACCGAGAAACCAAGCACGAGCGCATCCCACTGGCGCGATTCCCACTGCACACGATCCGCTTCCAGCCTCACGCGAGAGTCGCCGAGTGTGATGTCGCGAGGGCTGCCGTGAAAAATAAACGTGCCTTCGCGGATGACTCCGCCGGCCGCATCGCTGAGGCCGAGGAACGTCGAGAGGGTGCCGAGGTTGATGTTGGAAAATTTGCCGTTCACGCCCAAGCGGAGATCCTTATCGCCTGGAAGCGTTTCCGCCTGAACGTCGAGCCTTCCGCCAAACGCATCGATCTGTGTGTCCCACGAAAGCTTTCCCTTGGACAAATCCGCGAGAGAAATGGTGAACGTATTCACCTTGAGCTCTGGTGCGAGAACCATGCCCGCAGCAGTGACGCGCGCGCCTTCGAGATTTGTCCGCCCACGCACTTCGCGGAATACTTTATCGAACCATTGATTCTTCACCGTGACCTGTTCGGCGATGAAGTTTCCGGGCTCAATCGCGCTCACGCTGAACCGCAAATCCTGGGCGCGGGCGAATTCTCCGCCGCGCTGAATCACCACATCGGCGTCGCGCACATGGAATGCCAGCGGCGTGCAGGTCTTCCCGCCGGTGAGCCGCTTGCGCAGCCAATCGCCGGAGGCAGCGGCGGGAATGCGGTCGTTGCGGGTGAGCTCCAGTTTCGCAGAAATTCCGTCGAGCTCCAGTTCCTGCCACCACACGCCGTTGTTTCCCTGCGGCTCTGCGCCGAGCCTCGCGGCGCCCGTGCGAATCCACCCGGCGAGGGGTGCGGGGAAAAGATTGCTCCACGCAAACCAGCCGCGCGCCCGGCGGACTTCCATCCGCGTGGTCGCGCCGGTCAGCGACGCGTAGCTCCACACAGAATCGCGCACCACAATGGGCTCAAAGATGGTGCCCTCGACGGCACCGATTTGGGCGTCGATGCCGTGGCGCCAGCTTTCCACTTTGATATACGCTCGCACGACATGGGGAAAAACGGGGGCCTGAATTGCGATGCAGACGATCAGGATCAGCCAGAGAACGAGCAACCGGAGTTTGCCGAGGAAGCCGCGTTTTTTGCCACGTTTTTTGAATGATGCTGAATGTTCCGCCACTGTGAAAGGGTGCGAACCTTAGCGGCTCTTTCAGAAAAGTCACGCGGGCCGAACGAAAGCTGGATTTCGTTTCCGCATCCGGCAATGAAGGAAAGATGCAACGTCTTCCTGCGCTTCTTTTTGCAATACTCGCTCTGTTTCTTGGTGCCTGCTCCGGCGGCTCCGCATCGTATCATTATTCACCATCCAAAGGCGGTCGGATTGTCGATGGGCGCGCGGAAGTCACCGACGATGCGCCGGACGAGGTGAAAGCCGCCATCGAGGCCGGCAACCGAATCTCGGGACTGCCCTATTGCTACGGTGGCGGGCGCTGTGAAGGCATCGATGGCCGCGGCTATGATTGCTCCGGCTCGGCATCGTACGTCCTTCGCGAAGCGGGTCTGCTCGGCGACTGGATGACATCCTCCGATTTCCGAAAATACGGCCGCAGCGGCGAGGGAAAATGGATCACGGTTTTTGCGCGCTCCGGCCATGTGTTTCTCGAAGTCGCAGGGCTGCGTTTCGACACCGGCTGGCACGGCGCAGGGGAGAGCGGTCCTCGCTGGACCACGAAAAGCAGGCCCGCGAAAGGCGCGGTACTGCGGCACCCGCCGGGGCTGTAAGGCCGAGGTGGCCGGGTGATTTGGTGATACCAACTTCCGAAAATATACCGCCCATGAAGAGGTGACTACGAAGGGCGCGAAGGGCGCGAAGATCCAAAGCAGGAGACCGTGGCCTATAGATTCTTCGCGTCCTTCGCGTCCTTCGTAGTCCCATTAAACCCGAACGCCGCGATTCATGGTTGGGGGCGTGTTAAAAACAACAGAACTCTAAAGCCTTCGGCGGAAATTGGGCGGCGAGTTTTCCGAATCGTCGCCCGATCTATGGCTTCAAGTTTCAATCGCGACGTTCGGACTCAGTTTTGGAGAGGGTATGATCCGTCGCCCCGACTGGTTGTTCCAAAATCAGCGGAGCTTCACGGACTCCGTCAGGGCTTTCGGCATGAACGTCGTGATGTAATCGCGGAGCATTTCGTCCACGGCTTGATCGACATCATTCTGCTTGGCCACATCGCGCGCAGGCGGGACCATCGCTGTGACGGTAATGTAGGCCCAGCGCTGGTTGTAGCCCGAGAAAAGGCGGTCCTTCATGTCGATCATGGTGCGCTCGAAATGCGAACCGGAAATCCCAGTGTGCCCGACAAACCAGTAGTAGCTCAGCATTCGATATTGCGCAGAGCGGCCCGCATCGTCCTTCGCGAGCTTGGTGTTCGTGAGGCGCGTGGCGGTGAAAGAGCCGCGTCCCGGGAGGTTGAATGGAACCTCGCGCGTGTCCGCGATGTTCCATCCTTGCGTCGGGAGGCATCGCTCTGCGCGGTGGATGCTGGTGTTCATGTCCTGCCCTGAAAGGACCACGGAAAGTGAGATGCGCGTATGCTCCGACGGGATTTGCATCTTCTTTCCCTGATAGCTGCCAAGCGTCGTATAACCCTTGCGCGCAAACCCAGTGTCTTGCCCGAGGGTCTCGCGCTCTTTTTGAGTAACCTCCATGTCTTCGCCGCGCCACGCGCCGATGTACTCGGGCATCGCGGTCATATCGACGACGCCCAGCGGTTGGGTGTTCAGGCTGCTTGGCAGAGCGAAAACGAGGCTCATACCGAGCCCGACTACGGCGAGCAGGATGCCCGCGCGTTTGGTTTCAGTAATCATACGAGATGGGTCCTTTCGCGGGCTTTTCCGGTTCTGCGGCGGGCGACCGAGCGGCGGGATCATCCGGGGAGCGCGGCTTCTTTCTAAACAGCGCGGTAACGCCCGACCAATCGCGATCGAGCAGATTTCCGGTGCCGACCATCGCGAGCACCGCGACCGGGAAGAACACAAAGCCCGACCAGTCGTGATACAATCCCGTCGCGATCTTCGGGTCGAGGAAACGGGCGAAAATAACCACCGAAAAAACGCGCGCAAAATTCCCCAGAATCGCGAAAAGGAGCGAGCTGGCAAAGAGCGCAAACTTTTTGATCGGGGTGCGCATCGTAAACTCCGCATAGAGCGCCGCGAGCATGAGCATCGCCATCAGCGAGCGGATTCCCGAGCATCCGCCCGCAACCTCCATCGGCTCGAAGCGACCATCCGGCGAGCGAAGCATCGCTCCATCCACCACGATGGGAATGCCGCAGACGGACGACATCACGCGAATCGCGGTGGCCGTCTTGGCCTGGAGCCCCGCAGTATTTTGCACAAGGCTGCCCATGGGAGTCATGAAAAGCAGGAACAGGCAGGGGAAGATGAAAAGCCGTCCCATTCTTCTGCCCCACAAATAAACCACGGTCCCATATACAAGCATCGGTAGCGCAAAAATCGCGAGCCGCGGCTGAATCATTCGCACGGAAAGAATGTATGCAATAATTCCGGCAAAAACCCACCCAAGGCCGAAGTTCGCTGGTTCTTCCTTCGCAGCCCACAACTGCGACCGCTTCAAATACAGCAGGACGAAAAAGATGGGGATGATCGCCCAACAATGCACTTGGTCGTTTTCCTCATTCCAACTCGCCGCGATCCACTGGGCTGCGGACTGAGTGTTCAGCAAAAACGGCTTGGGGACAAAGTAGAACAGCCCGACGACGAGCAAGAGCAACCCAAGGATCGTCAAAGTCGTTTGGTGCTCCTTGATGCCAGCAGCAACAGCCGCCTTCAAAGCTTGTTGAGGCGTGGGTTCAGATTCAGGTGTGTGCCGGGGTGTATCGGACATGGAGCAGGAGACTACTCACTGCGGCCCAGTGTTCAATCTTTCCCGTGGAATCTGAGAAAACAAATGGGGCAGACTGCTTCCAGTCTGCCCCTAAAATGGTGCTCGCGAGAGGACTCGAACCTCCACAGGTTTCCCTATATGATCCTGAGTCATACGCGTCTGCCAATTCCGCCACGCGAGCAAAACTCGG
>JAYSTZ010000854.1:0-5558 GCA_043719365.1 Verrucomicrobiaceae bacterium
ATTGGGCGCTTCGCGCTGGAGGACAGCGACAGGAATGTCGCCGCTCCTTGTCGCTTACGCGACTTGCGCTTCGCGCTACATCACGCAGCGGTCACACCCGATGAGTTTGCGGGTGAAGTAGTGTTCTCCCGCATATTGCGAGTCGTGTAGTTGACGAGGCTTTTCCTCTTTCCGAGCGTCTTCGAGGATTTCCCAATCCGTCGTGCCTTTGGGGTAGCTGCGCTCTTCGAGGTGCAGGCGGTCTTGATACGATTCGTATTTGTAAATCGTGTATTCGCAGGTTTCGTGATAGAAAAAGGCGTAGCGTTTCATGGCTTGGGCGATGGATTGCTGATGATGGGGCTCGGGATTAAAAATTGAGAATTGAAAATTTGAGATTTCAAATTGTCGGCAGGCGACCGCTACCGACCAATTTTCAATTTTCAATTCTCAATTGGCAATTTTCAATCGCCCCTTTTCTTGCGCGCTTTTTTGGCGGCGGGGAGGAGGGGGGCGGTGAGGCGTTCGTAGAGGGCGAAGAGGTGCTCGACTCGGGCGCGGTCGGTGGGAAATGGGGCGCTGCCTTTGAGGCCGGAGGCCACGGCATAGGCGCGGTCCACGGCGCGGTCGAGGGCGGCGTGGGCAGCCGCCAGAGAGGCGGGCATGGAGAGCGGGTCGTAGAGGTCCGCAAGGGTGGAGGCGGGGTAGGCGGCGCGGGCGGTGAGGACGGCTTGCGCGGGCGTATTACTCCCGACGAAGCGCGGATTTTTTTGCGCGAATCGGCGATTGCGAAGCACGAGTGTTTCATTTAGTTCTTTGAGCATGGTTGCTCCGCTCAGTCATTCTAGAAATGCACAGGAAAATGTTCAGATTATTTGTGGCGACGTGCGCAGTGAATTGCGTCGCTTGCCTGCTGATTCTGTTCAATGCGTCGTGACTTCGCCGCCATATTGGGGGGTTCGCGATTATGGAGTGAGTGAGCAGATCGGAGCGGAGCCGGTGCTCAGTGATTACGTGAACACTTTGACGGAAGTTTTCCGCGAGGTTCGTCGTGTTCTCCGTCCCGATGGGACTCTCTGGCTGAACATCGGGAATACCTACTCAAGCGGCGGGCGAACATGGCGAGGTGCTGATGCTAAGAACAAAGGTCGTGGGATGTCTTATCGCCCGCCGACACCGGAAGGGTTGAAGCCGAAGGACCTGATTGGAGTCGCTTGGATGGTAGCGATGGGGCTACAGCTCGATGGTTGGTTTCTCCGCAACGACATCATCTGGAACAAGCCGAATTGCCAGCCGGAAAGCGTGAAAGATAGGCTGACTGTTTCACACGAGTACCTGTTCATGTTTAGCAAAGAGGAGCGGTATCATTTTGATCAGGAAGCAATCCGGGAACCGCGGAAAGATGGCAACGGCTTCAAGAACCGGAGGACGGTCTGGAACATCAACACGGAGCCCTATTCGGAAGCGCACTTCGCTGTGTTTCCCACTGAGCTTGTGCGCCCGTGCATCCTCGCGGGAAGTCGCTCTGGCGATACTGTGCTGGATCCGTTTTTCGGCTCGGGAACGGTGGGGCTCATCGCGCTGGAAACGAATCGTCGCTGTGTGGGAATCGAGTTAAACGAAGAATACGTCGCGATGGCGCGGCGGCGGATGGAGGCAGTTCAATTGGATTTTCTCACTGCGGGGATTGCGTGAACTTCCACTCTGCGTGGACGGTGCATGCGGACTTCTGGAGTGCCTTGATCTGTAGCTTCCGTTCGGTGCCGCCATCGAAAAAGAGCTCGAAAAGCGGATGCCCTCCATCGTCCCGAACACGGCAGTATCCAGGCTTCGGATGCTGTTTACTCTCAGCTTTCATTTCGAGGATGCCGAGCTTTGCACGCTCCAAAACCGCCTTGTGAATCTCAACCAATTCGTAGTGCCAGTTCGGATACTTGCTGATGGCACGTAGCGTAAATATTCGGTCGTAGCGACCGAGGTGTCCAAGGAATGCGTCTCGGAGGGGGCCAAGGTCCGACTCATCTTTTCCCCATACTCCCTTCCCCATTTCCATGAACTTCGAGATCCAGATTTCGGTAGCCTTGATTCCTTTATCCGCCTGCGTCTTCAGGCTGAAGCGTTGGCCATCCACCGTTGCGTCGTGTCCGGGATTACCTTTGGTGGCTAGAGCCGCTTGCTTGCCGTGCCAACCGAGGACCTGCACCAATGCGTATTCAAATTTGTCTTTGGTAAACGGCTCGGCCGAGAAGATGTGATGAATCTTCAAAATGTCGCCAAAATCGTTAGCGCTCATGGAATTTAGCAGGTCGCTTTGCACCAGAGTTGTCTCACTCGGTGCGCTGAGCGCCTCTGTAACCTTCTCCACCCAATAGAGCTGCCCATCCCGAAGATGGCGCACAGCAGTCGTGAGTTTTTCTATTCGTTCGTCGAGATTGTCGGGCATCCGATTTCGCCTATAGGCGAAAGACGAATGACTCAAGGCAGGATATTGTTCATTCTTGCCGTCGTATCAAATTCAAAACGCAGATTGCTTCCAGTGGTTGAGGGATTGCCCCCCTCGGTCAATCCATGCGGTATGCACAGACCCGCCTTATGGCGTGCTCGAATTTACAGGAAAAGAAGTGGCAAAGCTTCGGTCTGGGAAGGGTGGGGTTTGGCGCTTGCCGCCGAAGATCGGGGGGAGCGTACGCGATCCTCTTCCACGATTTACAGTGCTCAGCGACGCACAGCGGCAGGAGGTGAGGCGGTTTTTCCACGAATGGAGCAAGTTGCTTTGGCCCGCGCTTGCACCCGGTGCGCACGTGCTGATTGCTGGAAACCCGATGTTGCAACACCTTGTGCAGTCGGGCCTCGCAGAGGCGGGATACGAGGTGCGTGGCGCGATTATGCGTGTCTATTTCAGCTTTCGCGGTGGTGACCGCCCGAAGAATGCAGAGCGCGAATTTCCCGAAGTGTGTGTGACTCCGAAAGGCGCATATGAGCCGTGGATGCTCTTTCGCAAGCCGATCGAGTGCAAGACCGTTGCTGACAACCTGCGCAAGTGGGGGACCGGCGCGCTCCGCAGATTTTCGGCGGACAAGCCGCTGCTTGATTCAATCCCGAGCGGGCGGACCCCAAACATCGAAGAAGCAATCTCGGATCATCCGTGCCTGAAGCCGCAACATTTCATGAGGATCCTTGTCCGCTCTTTGCTGCCGCTAGGGACGGGAATCGTGCTCGACCCTTTCATGGGGGGCGGTTCCACGATCGCGGCAGCAGAGGCAATCGGATACCAGTCGCGGGGCGTGGAGTTGGACGCAGAATATTTCCAGTCTGCGGAGGCGGCAATTCCGCGATTGGCAGATTTGTACCCGGAATTTTTGGGGCAGGAGATTAAGACGACAACCGAGTATTCTCCGATATTTGAGGAGAACGATGCACAGTTGGCATTGCTTTTGGCAGAGCGTCCAAGGAAGCGCGAACCGAAGCGTCGCGTTGCTTAAGCCGCTGTCTCAAATTCCAAACGCTGGGCGGAGGTGAAGTTGGCGATGGGGAGGGCTTCGGCGAAGAGGCCGCCATTGACGTAGGGGAAGGCGGCGAGGTCGTCGTCGAGGTTGCGCTGGCGCTGGGGCTCGGGGGTGTTGAGGACTTGGAAGAGCTGGGCGAGCCAGAGGCCGAGGTCGGAGCCGTCTTCGCGGGCGCGCTGGACGAGGCGGGTGAAGGTGACAAGGTCGAAGATGCCGGTGTCTTCGGCAAAGAGGCAGAAGAGGATGCGGACGAGGAGGCGCTCCAGCGTGTGGCCTTGCAGGCCGCTGTCGTGGAGGGCGTCGTGCAGCTCGGCGAGGAGCCGGGTGGCCTCCATATTGGCCGGGCTCTCGGGGTCGAGGATGACGCGCTTTTCGCCGCGGATGAAGGCGAATTCTTTGATGTGCTTGGGGAGGTCGGTGAGGGGGAATTCTACGGTGCGGTAGGGTGCGGGGCTTGCGTGGTCGGGCTCGAGATCGAAGAGGACGAAGCGTGCGAAGTCGCAGAGGATGACGAAGCGGGGGAGCTGGTCGTGTTTCCCCTCACGGGCGAGGTCGGAAAGATAGGCGAAGGCTTGGGAGCTGGCTTTATCGAGGGAGGCACCGCGGCTCTTGTGCTCGACAAGGAGGACGCCGGGCCAGAACAGGTCGAGGAAGCCGTAGTTGCCCTTGAGGTTTTCGACGGCCTTTTCGAAGACGGCTACGGATTTGAGCGGGATGCCAAAGCACTGGAAGAAGTCGATCCAGAACTGGTGCTTTTGCATTTCCTCGTGGGAGGCGTCTTTATACTCGCGGGCAAAGGCGATGGCGCGGTCGCGGGTCTCATTCCATGAAAGGCTGGGCATGGGCGACGGTGTAAGGGCGCGCGGAAAAAATGGGAAGCGGTGAAATTTCTTTTTGCAAAACTCTGCGGGGAGTGATTCCGTTCGCGCCGAACCAGAAACAACAACCTCTACTCTCAAAACACTATGCCACGCGTCCGCCAACACCGACGCTCAGGCCCACGCCATAGGCGGTGGCCCGGCACCAAGAGACCTTCGCGAGAAACTGCGAAGGTCTTTTTGTTTCGCAGCAGGGGCTATCAAAGCCCCGCTCCGGCTCTATTGCCAATCGATGAATATGCGCTTCTCGCGGCGGCGGGCGCTCAGGTTGCCGGGGAGGTTTATTTTTGCGACGCGGCTGGTGAGTAGGCGGAGGACGGATTCCACTTCGTCGAAGCCGACGCTCGCGATGCCTTTCGATGTGAGCCAGGCGTGGACGAGGCGTCTTTGCAGTGCGAGCGGGAGGGCTCGGAGCGTGGTGACTTCCAGTTCGGAGGGCGGATTTGCGAGGGCGGGTTGGGCGGCTATGAATTCGTCTTCGGCGCTGAGGATTTCGGCGGCGCGCCAGATCGCGCGGCGCACGTCGCGGCCCATGGCGGCGCTTAGAGCGGGGATGCTATCGTGGCGGAGTCGGTTGCGGGTGAAGCGGGTTTCGGCGTTGCTTTGGTCTTCGCGAAAGGGGACGCGGTGTTGCGCGATGTAGGCGTCGATTTCTTCGCGCCAGACGCCGAGCAGCGGGCGAAGAAGTGTGAGAGCGATGCCGTCCACGGTGCGTGTGGAAGTTGGTTTCATCGCGCTCGGGCCGCCGCGGAGGAGGTTGAAAAGGAACGTCTCCACTTGGTCGTCGGCGTGGTGGGCGAGGATGACTTGGTCGCAGTCGTGCTGCTTCGCGACGCGTGCAAAAAAGTGGTAGCGGGCTTCGCGGGCAGCTTCTTCCTGCGCGGCGATCTCGACGCGTTCGGTGATGATTGAAAGTCGCAGTAGGTGCGCGTGGGCTGTGACGAATTCTGCGTCGCTTGCGCTGGTGTCGCGCAGGCCGTGGTCGAGATGGCAGACGACGAGCTGGCGGCATTCTCTTTCGAGGAGCCAGTGGAGCAGCGCCATGGAATCGCGACCGCCGGAAACCGCGACGAGGTATTTCCCCTCGGGCGCTGGCGGGATCGCGGCGGCGAGCGGGTGTCTCACGGGTAGATGAGATATGGCTGGCGCGAGGAGCGGAACGAATTCACGCCGCTCTGCCAGCCTGCGACAATCG
>JAYSTZ010000855.1:0-2420 GCA_043719365.1 Verrucomicrobiaceae bacterium
CATGTCGTGACGCAGAAGAACGGGGCCAGCGCCATGGGCTTGCAGCGGGTTCTGGGCTTGGGCAGCTACCGCACTGCGTGGAGCCTGCTCCTACCGCGCTGCGCCGCGCCATGGTGCGCCCGGATCGGGAGCGTTTGCGCGGAACCGTGGAGGTCGATGAGAGCTACCTCGGCGCGCCGGAACCCGGCAAAAACGGACGCCAGCCAGGCAGCAAGACGCTGATCGTGGCCGCGGTGGAATGTGTTGGCGCGCGGCCATTGGGCCGCCTCCGCCGGCAACAAGTGCGCGCGGCCAGCGCCACGGAGTTGGAGGCGTTCGTCGCGGAAAGCGTCGAGCCCGGGAGCACCGTGATCACCGATGACTGGTCGGGTTATCGCAGGCTGACGGCCAAAGGATACGAACACCGTCCAACCCCCATGCGCGCGCCATCGAAGACCACCGAAGCGGTGCTGCCGCGAGTGCATCTGGTTTTCTCGCTGCTCAAGCGCTGGTTGTTGAGCACCCACCAAGGTGCCGTACGTCACAGCCCTCTGGACTCCTACCTCGACGAATTTACCTTTCGCTTCAACCGCCGCACCTCGGCTTCGCGTGGCAAACTTTTCTATCGGCTGCTGCAACACGCCGCCGAGATCCAGCCTCATCCGTATTGGACTCTGCACGGCAGAAAAAACGTCAAACCACAACAGGATGCGGCCACTTGAGTAAGGTGCATACCCAGATGAGATAATTCGTCGAGTCGCCAAATTGGCGGCAGACGCGGATGATATTGTCATCGACGGACCCGCAGGACTCTCCGAGACCACCCGCGCCATCATACTTCGCGCCGACAAGGTTTTCCTCCCGTGCGGGCCGTCCATTCTCGATTTCCGCGCCGCCTCAAAAGCTGCGCAACTTCTCCATGAAGCGCAACGGCAGCGGGTAAAGAAGGGCTTCCCGAAAGGTTTCCTGATTCCGAATAAGCTGCAAAAGCGCGGACGCCTGAGCCATGAAATGCTCGCCGCAGTGGACAGGCTCGAAATTCCCGTGCTCGCCGGCCTCTCACTCCGCCAGGCATTCGCCGACTGCGCAGGGCAGGCGAAGACCGTCGCCGATATGGGCGCAGGGGCCTTTCTTGCCGCCCACGAAATGAAACAGCTAATGAAGGAAATGACCCGTGGTTAAACGACGCTCAATCGACGACGCACTGACAGCCGACGAGGAGGTGTTTTTCAAACAGGGCAGGGCGACACCGACCGCCAGGAAGCCCAAGCACAAGTCGCCGCCAAAACCCCAATCAAAAAAAGAGGAGCCGAAAATGAGCAAACCCGCACTCAAGCGCCATTTCACCGAGGAATTCCCGACTGCCACCATCGCCCCGGAGCACGCCGCCGCTCCGCTCAAAATCAGCAATCTCAGCGTCCGCATCGACTCGCGCATTGCCGCCTCGCTTCTCCGGGCGATGACCGAGCGCCGAATCGAAGGAGCTATCCCGGCGACGCAGCAGGACATCGTTGCCGAAGCGATGGTTGATTGGCTGAAAAAGCACGGGTATTTCCGCTGAACTAAACTCGCGAAACCGTTGCGAAAGAGACTTTTTTCGCCGCCTGTTTGGCATGTTCATCGCGGTGTTTTCTATACCGCTCCAGCAAAAGCGCACCACCGTCCCGATGTCCGAGCCAATCGGCGACCGTCGGAATATCGACTCCGCTTTCGATTGCGGTGGTCGCGAACAAATCGCGCAAATCGTGATGACTGATGCGCGGAATTCCAATCATTGACGCCGCGCTGCGAAGAGCGCCATAAGCCTCCGATACCCGAAAAACCCTTTCAGGGTTCGTGACGGAATCACGCTTCGCTTTCATCCTTTTCAACAATTCGCCCGCATCGGCGATCAATTCGTTCGTGCGTGGCAAACCATTCTTCGTCTTTCGGAAGGTGACGGTATCTCTACCGGAGTCCACGTCACCCCACAGAACATTTGCCGCCTCGTCTTTTCTTGCGCCCGTGTAACCGAGAAATTCCACGTAATCGGCAATGTCGTCCCCGAGCCGCGAGGGCGAATTCCGTATCGCTGCTACGAGCTTGATGAATTCTTCGCGGGTAGGGGTATAGGTTGTCCGCGGCTCTTTGTAGCTTCGTCCAATATCGACCGCAGGATTCCGATGCAATTCGCCCGCGGCAATCGCCACGTCGAAAAGCTGGCGAAATGTTCCGAGAGTGTTGTTGAACCGCGTCGCGGACATTTTCGCCCGCAGCGCGTCCGCCCAGCGGCGGATTTCGCCGCCAGACACTTTTCGCACCTCGATGGGGTCCAGCTCCGAGCCATTGGTTTCAGCGCAGCTCCTCCGCAGCATCTCAACCGTTTCCGCACGGTAATGGGCGGAGGATTCCGTAATCGCGGTCTTCCGGCCCTTTGGCCGCATCGGCAGATGCGCCTTGAT
>JAYSTZ010000856.1:0-14394 GCA_043719365.1 Verrucomicrobiaceae bacterium
GGGGCAACTAGATAGTATGTATGCGTAGTAAATTTCGATTCGGTCGAAAACCATACAAGTCGTCCGAAATGGGCGGGACACGAAATAGAATCGCCTTACAAACGGCGATGCTGTGGATTCTATCCCGCTATGAAATCTCGCTCTTTATTACTCGCATTCCTTTTCGCCTCGCAGCTTGTCCAAGCCGAGCCCGTTTCGATTTTCGATGGGAAGACCTTTACGGGCTGGGAGGGTGACACGAGCAAAACATGGCGGATCGAAAACGGTGAGATTATCGCCGGAGACGTAACCAAGCAGCAGCCGCGCAACGAATTCCTCGCGACGGTAAAGCGCTACGAGAACTTCGAACTGCGGCTGAAACTCAAGCTCTCCGGGACGGAAGGTTTTGTGAATGCGGGCGTGCAGTTTCGCACGGAGCGCATCCCAAATCACCACGAAGTGAGCGGGTTTCAGGCGGACTTCGGCGCTGGTTACGATGGTGCGCTTTACGACGAATCCCGCCGCAATAAAGTCCTTGCGAAGCCGGATGCGGAGACGATTGCGAAGGCATCGAAACCCGGTGAGTGGAATGACTACCGGATTCGCGTGGAAGGCGACCACATCCAGCTTTGGCTCAATGGAGTGCAGACCGTGGACTATACGGAAACCGACCCTAAGATCGCAAAATCGGGAATCATCGCCCTGCAAATTCACGGCAACGCAAAATCTGAAGTGCACTATAAAGACATCGCAATCGAGGAGCTGCCTGCGAAGTAAGAGCGAATGATCGATCTTCACAGCGACCAGTATTTCATGGGCGAGGCTCTCCGCCAGGCAAGGAAGGCGTGGGAGCGAGAGGAGGTGCCGGTGGGTGCGGTCATCGTCCACGATGGACGCATCATCGCTCGTGCGCACAACCAAGTCGAGACGCTGAAAGACGCTACAGCACACGCGGAGATGCTGGCCATCACTCAAGCCGAGAGCGTTTTGGAAAACCATCGTCTCACGGATTGCGACCTTTACGTGACCAAGGAGCCGTGTCCGATGTGTGCTGGCGCGATCGTGCATGTGCGGTTGCGACGCGTGATTTTTGGATGCCCTTCGCCGAAGGACGGAGCTGCGGGCGGTGTGATCGATCTTCTCCAGCATCCCAAGCTGAATCACCAGTGCATCGTCACGAGTGGCGTGATGGAGGGCGAGAGTGCGGAGATGTTGCGAGCGTTTTTTCGCGAGCGTAGGGAGGAACAGGAATGAAGGCGATTGCCGCGATGTCGCTCAATCGTGTCATCGGGCGCGACAATTCGATCCCGTGGCGTTTGGCGGAGGATTTCCGATGGTTCAAGCGGGCCACGATGGGCCAGTCGGTAGTCATGGGGCGAAAGACTTTCGAGAGTCTGGGCAAGCCGCTCTCAGGGCGGAAGAACTGCGTCCTCACCCGGAGTTCCCGAGATTCGGTGCAATGCGCCATGCCGCTTCCGCCGGATACTGAACTGATTGTCGCGCGCGAACTTTCGGAGCTCGATGAAAAGGGACTGTTGGCCGAGTCCTGGCTCGCCGGCGGCGCATCGCTCTACGAGCAATTTCTTCCGCGATGTTCGGACCTGTATTTGTCGGTGGTGAACCGCAAGGTTGAAGGCGATG
The DNA here is from genome assembly GCA_043719365.1 of Verrucomicrobiaceae bacterium. GTDB lineage: Bacteria > Verrucomicrobiota > Verrucomicrobiia > Chthoniobacterales > Chthoniobacteraceae > SXWH01. Next base: position 1,621 of record JAYSTZ010000856.1, read on the forward strand.
CGTTTTTCCCGGAATTCGAGCATCTGTTTGGACCCGACTATGAAGTCGAATTGAAGACCGAAGACTTTGAAGTGCGGCATTATCGGCGGCGGCAGGAAACAACCGCCTAAGCGCCCGCCGCTTCGCGCATCTTCTTAATCACGAATGATCCGTTCCGTTTTTTCACTCATCCTGTTCGCGTGCGCCATGCCTGTCGCGGCTGCGGTTCCGCCGGAGTTGTCCGCGTTTGCATCGAAATACTGCTTCGATTGCCATGGCTCGAAGAAGCAGAAGGGCGATTTCGATTTTGAGCCGTTTGTCGCAAAGGTCGATGTGATGAAGGACATCAAGGCGTGGCAAAAGGTTGCCGACGCGCTTGAGTCCCACGACATGCCGCCCGAGGACAAACCGCAGCCCACCGAGGCGGAGCGGAAGGCGATCTACCAGTGGCTCGATGATGCTCTTGCGCAAGGTACGGCGAATCCGGGACGCGTGACGATTCGTCGGCTGAACCGCACGGAATACCGGAACACGATTCGCGATTTGCTCGCGGTTGATTTTGATCCCGTCGATTTCCCGCAGGATGAAACGGCGCACGGTTTTGATACGAATGCCGACGCGCTCACGCTCCCGGCGATTCTCATGGAGCGCTACATCGACGCCGCAGAGCATATCGTGACGCTCGCTTTCGCCGGCGAAAAACCGGGCAGCCCGACCCGCAAGATTCCGGGAGCGCAGTTCAAGCCCCACGACGACAATGTCCGTCCGCTCGACAAGCAAGTGCTCGGGTTTTATCGCGAAGCGGAGGCACTGACGGACGTGCATTTGGATGGCGATGGAGAGTATCTCATCAAGGCCCGCGCGTATGGCGAACAGGCGGGCCCGGAAGCTCCGGAACTCGCGGTTTCATTCGACGGACAGCGCATCGCGGAGTTTGACGTAAAGGCTTCGCGAAAGCCCGAATCCTACGAGAAAAAACTCTCACTCAAAGCGGGAGACCACCGCTTCGGACTCGCCTACCTGAACAACTACAACGACGCCCGCAATCCCGACCTGAAGCTTCGCGGCGACCGCAATCTTTTCGTCACTTCGCTGGAGATCGTCGGGCCGCTCCACATCACCGACAATGCGCCGGAGAGCTTTCGCCGCGTGTTCACGAAGAAGCCGCAACCCGGTGAGGAGTCGGCGGTCGCACGGGAGCTTCTCGCAACATTTGCCAGCCGTGCATATCGCCGTCCGGCGCAGCCAGCGGAGATCGAAAAGCTCGGGAAGCTCGTGGATAGCGTGCTCGCACAAAAGGCACCGTTTGTCGAAGCCGTCGGCGTCGGAGTGCAGGCCGTTCTTTGCTCGACAGCATTTCTGTTTCGGAGCGAACTCGACTCACCGGCTGCGAAGCCCGGAGAGATTCGTCCGCTCAACGACTACGAAGTTGCTTCGCGGCTCTCTTATTTTTTGTGGTCGTCGATGCCCGACCAATCGCTGATGGAAGCAGCGTCGCGTGGAGAATTGCTGAAAGACGACAACCTCGCGAAGCACACCGCGCGCATGTTGCAGGACCCGCGCTCCGTGGCATTCGCGCAGAATTTCGTGGAGCAGTGGCTTCAGCTTCGCGCGATCAGCGAAATTGATATCGACCGGCGCAAGTTCCCCAAATTCAACGGCGATTTGCGCGACGCGATGCTCCAGGAATCACGATTGTTTTTCGATGCCGTGCTTCGCGAGAATCGGCCGGTGTTCGACCTCATTGATGCCGACTTCACTTTCGTAAATCAGCGACTCGCCGAGCACTACGGGATTTCCGATGTGAAAGGTGACAAGCTCCAGCGCGTCGCGCTCGCCGCCGACTCGCCACGCGGCGGGGTTCTCGGGCAGGGCGCGGTGCTGCTCGCTACGTCGATGCCGACGCGGACTTCGCCGGTGGTTCGTGGAAAATGGGTGCTCGACCAAATTCTCGGCACGCCGCCGCCGCCGCCCGCTGCGAACGTGCCTCCGCTCGAAGATGCCAAAGTGGACAAGGATGCGCCGATGCGGGTGCGCCTGGAGCAGCATCGCGCTAACCCGGACTGCGCTGGATGTCATGCAAAGATGGACCCTGTTGGGTTTGCTTTGGAGAACTTTGACGCCATCGGGGCGTGGCGCACTCACGAAGGCGCGACGCCCATTGACACTGCATCCGTCCTTCCGGGTGGCGTGAAACTCGCGGGATTTCCCGAGCTTCAAACGTATTTGAAGAGCGAGAAATTTGCCCGCGCTTTTGCGCAGAACGTCGCGACCTATGCTCTCGGGCGAGGCTTGGAGCGCTATGACCGTCCGGCCATGGATGCCATCGTTGCGAAGGCAAAGGCGGATAACTTTCGTATCCAAACGTTGATCACGGCAATCGTAACGAGCGACCCGTTTTTGCGCCGCAAGCAATGACTAACGTGCGGCCTTTAACGCGGCGGCTGCGAGTTCATCGCCGAGCCATTCCCAGCCACCACCTTCTGTGTTAAACACTGCGACGCACGCCCGCTTCTTTGTACTGTAAAAGACGCCGAAGAAGCCGCCCATGTGGCCGGAGTGACAGACAGCAGGCTCGACGATTCCGGGCAATTCGGTGAGCCACAGGCCGCCGGCGTAAGTGCTTCCCTTTGGAGGTGTCTGGAGTTTCTTGAATGTTTCCGGCTTCACTAGGGCGGGTTCGTTGGATGAGATCCACCACGCGTATTGCGCAAAGTCCGGGAGCGACATGTGGACGCACGCTGCCGGGGAAAGTGCAGGGGGGAATTGGTTGTCTGGCGATGGCGTCGCGGGGCTGAGGACATCTTCGTTCCGGTAGTGGCCCCACGGTTGACTCGGATTCCATTCTCCCTTTTTCGCGGGTGCGCCAAAGCCCGCAGTGGTCAGCTTGAGCGGCGCGAATATGCGTTCGCGAAGAAGGTCTTCGTAGGAACGATCCGCCGCCCGCTCGATGATCGCTCCGAGAATGCCATAGCCGGAATTGCTGTAGGCAAATTTCCCCGGAGCCTGGGCGGGCGGCGCAGCGAGGATCTTTTCTGCAAATGCGGTGCGCTGTGCTCTCGGCGTGCCGTTCCCGGCTTCCATGAAGAGTTGCTGGCGACTTGTGATTCGAGCGATTCCGCTTCGCTGCGTGACGAGGTGGTCGAGCGTGACCTTTTGCCAACCGGAGTGTGCGGGAATGCCCGGAAGCGCTTCTGTTACGGGCATATCCCAGCGCAACTTTCCTTCATCCACGAGCATCGCGAGGAGGGTCGCCGTCATGCTTTTGGTGCAGGAACCGATGTGCCACAGGTCCTCTGTCGTCGCGAGGGTGGGACGATCGAGTCGGCGGTTTCCGGTGACGCCGATCGCTGTGATATGGCCGCTCTCAATAATGGCTACGCCGCAAGCGGGCAGTTTGTATTTCTCACGAAGTGGTTCGAGTGTCGGAGCCAAGTCCTTCGGTTCCGCAGCGGTCGCCACAACGGCAAAAAGCAAGAGGAGCGCTTTCATCGCCGGGCGAGGCACGTGACCCACTTGCCCTTCTTGGAGACGATCTCAAATTTCATCTTCTGCGCTTGGAAAGCAGCGATCACTTCATCGGCCTGGATCCGAAGAATCCCCGACAGAATGAGGACGCCACCTTTCGCGACTGAGCCCGAAATTTGCTGCGCGGCGGCGATGAGAATCGGGCTGAAAAGGTTTGCAGTCACGAGCGGCCAGGTGCGCTTCGGTGTCCATTGGAGGACGTTCGATTTCTTGAAGGCGATGCCGGTGATCTTATTCACGACCGCGTTCTCCTTCGCCACGCGAACGGCAGTGGCGTCGAAGTCCGTCGCCTCGATCTTTTTCGCCCCGAAGATTCGCGCTGCGAAAGCGAGGATGCCCGTGCCGGTGCCGAGATCCAGAGCTTCCCAGCCTGCGGGGAATTTCGGAGCAATGTCGGATAGGATACGCAGACACGTTGCGGTGGTGGCATGTTCACCGGTGCCGAAAGCCATGCTGGCCTGAATGAAAAGGCACGGTGTGTTCGGCTCCTTTTTCGAGGCAATCTTTCGCTCCTTCTCGGTGGAAACCACGAGCAGTTTTCCCCGGATGCGAAGCGGCGGGCGGGGCTCGGGCTCAAGGTCTTTCACCGTCATCGGCTTCATTGGCCGGACCTGGCCACCGAATTCCTTTACGAGCTCGTCCGCTTCTTTCTTGGTGACTTGCCATGCCTCGATTCGCGTGGTCTTCCTGCCCGAAAGCGAAACGATGATCAGCCGCTGCCCGAGCCACGAGAGTCGGTCCTGCCATGCATCCTCCCATTTCGCCGCCGAGAGTTTCCGCCATACAAAGTGTTTTGTCGTCATTGGGCGAGTTATCGGCTTTGAGCGGCGGGGTGCAAGTAGCGAGTCAGTTTCACCCGAGTGAAAATGGAGTGAAATCACTTCGCGAAATGGCAACTCTTCTGCTAGAAATACGGGCTTAGCCCATGAAATTTAAAACAGTGTTTGGAACAGCCACGAGCCTCGCGCTTGCCGGAACGCTCGCGGCGTGCGGAGGCGTGAAGTTGCAGCGCGTTCCTCCCGGTCAGTCGATCCGCAGCCATCTCGCGCGCGGAAATGCGACACCTGAAGTGCTGCCTGCGCCTCAGCCGGGTGATATGCCGGTCGTCGCCGGTGTCGGGCCGGGAGCTGCAAATCCGAATTTTACCGGCGTCGCGAATCACCCTGGCGAAGCGCTTCCGCCGCTGCCGGTTGCCGGTCTGCCGGAGCGGAACGATTCCGTGGAGCGCGCGGGTGATGCTTACAACCGCGGTAATCTCCTCATGAAAGGCGGACAGGATCGCGAAGCCATTGCTGCGTTTGAGGAGGCGACTCTGCTCGATCCGTCGTTCACGGATGCATGGACGCGCCTGACGATGCTTTATGAGAAAACCGGGCAGTCCGATAAAGCGCGCGAGGCGTTTCGCCGAGCCAAGGGACCGAGCGCCCAGCCCGAGCGTCTCACCCCGCCGACACCGGATCTTGTTCCTCCCCCGGTCGCGGTGCAGCCTAATCTGCCGGCTGTCGAAGAGCCGCTTCCCGAACCCAAAAAATAGCTCGTGCCCGACCCTCTTACGCCCACGATCGAATACGAATACCAGGTGATGTTCTTCGACACCGACTGCGCCGCGGTGGTCCACAATCTGGCGTATCTCCGAATCATCGAGACCGCGCGGACGCTGCTTGCGGATCAACTCGGATTGCAAATGGCGACAATGGCCGAGACGGGCGTTTATCCTGTACTCCTGCGGACCGAAGTGGACTACCGGAAACCTGCGAAGCTGATGGATAAACTCGTCGTTCGCGGCCGCCTAGAAAGCGTCGAGCGAGTTCGCTTTTGGTGCGCATTTGAAATCGTGCGCCCATCCGACGGCACGGTCTTCGTTACGTGCCGGCAGAGTCTCGCATTGGTCCAAATGCCCGCGGCGCGCCCGATGCGTCTGCCCGAGGAATGGGCGACAAAGTTTGCGCACCTGCGCACCAAGGCGTGAGTTACTGCGGTGCCGTGGCGCTCTTCTTCCCCTTCACCTTCACTGCGGGCTTTGGCCGGACTTTCCGGGTCTTGAACCGGCTTGGCTTTGCCTCGCCGAGGGCGAGGGCCATGAACTCGGATTGGCTGTCGCATTTTGGCTCGTTGTTGGCGCGAATGACTGGGGTGTAACTGCCGTCGTTTTCCAGCCGCCACGCTTTCGTATTGTCGGCAAGCTGGCGCAGCAGGATTTGGCGGACGCGTTCCCGGATGGGGGAGTCTTCGATGGGGAAGACGAACTCCACCCGCCGGAAAAAATTCCGCGACATCCAGTCTGCGCTGCCGACATACACCTCGTGCTTCCCTCCGTTCTCAAAGTGAAACACACGTGAGTGCTCGAGGAATCGCCCTACGATACTGCGGACGGTGATGTTCTCGCTCACGCCCGGAATTCCGGGGCGCAGGCAGCATGAGCCCCGGATAATGAGGTCGATCTTCACGCCGGCTTGCGAGGCGCGGTAGAGCGCGCGGATGGTCTCCGGGTCGGAGAGCGTGTTCATCTTTGCCACGATGCGCGCGGGGCGTTTCTTCTGCCCGTGGTCGGCTTCGCGGTGGATGAGAGTGAGGATGCGCTGCTGTAGTTGCCATGGGGCGACGAGCAGTTTACGCGGCGTCTGGAATCGCGCGATTCCCGTCAGCAGGTTGAAGAGATTTGTGGCGTCCTCGGCGAAGTCCACGTTGGCGGTAAAAAGGCTGAGGTCCGTGTAAATGCGCGAGGTTGTCGGGTTGTAGTTGCCGGTGCCGAGGTGCAGGTAGCGGCGGAGTCCGTCCTCATCTTTGCGCACGACGAGCGTCATCTTGCCGTGGACCTTTTTGCCGACGAGTCCGTACACGACGTTCACGCCTGCTTCTTCCAGCCGCCTAGCCCATTCGATGTTGTTGGCTTCGTCGAATCGCGCCTTCAGCTCAGTGACTGCGGTGACGTGCTTGCCGTTCTCCGTGGCGAGCATGAGCGCGCCGATGATGCGCGGATCGCCGCCGGTCCGGTAGAGCGTCTGTTTGATCGCCAGGACATTCGGGTCCCGCGCTGCCTGGTCGAGGAAATCGACGACCGTATTAAAGCTCTCATACGGATGGTGAATAAGAATATCCCGCTTGCGAATCGTGGCGAACAGCGATGCGCGGTCCCGGACGCTGGCCGCGATGGGCGCGAGGAACGGCGGGTCGCGCAGCTCGGGGGAATGGTCGCCTTCATAGATGGCCATCAGCCGCGTGGGGTTAATGGGGCCGTCGATGATGTAAAGATCGTTTTCCGTCAGACTTAGATTTTCCAGCAGCAATTTCCAGATCGCCTCCGGGCAATCGGAATCCACTTCCAGCCGCACCGCCTCGCCTTTGCGGCGGTTGCGCAGCTCTTCTTCCACGGCCTGGAGCAGGTTGTCCGTATCATCCTCCGCGACGTACAGCTCGCTGTTGCGCGTGACTCGGAACTTCCAGTGCCCGTGGATCGTCGTGCCGGGGAAAACATCATTGAGGTAGTGCCCGATGAGTTGCCCGAGGAAGATGAAATCCAGCGCGTCATCCTCGCGCGGCAGCCGGACGAGCCGCGGCAGCACCCGCGGGACCTGCACCACGGCGAGGCGGGAACGCGTGCCGCCCTCCTCCTCGATGCTGAGCGAGACAACGAAGTTCAGCGTCTTGTTTCCAATGTGCGGGAACGGATGCGCGGGATCGACGGCAAGCGGCGTGAGCACCGGGCGAACCTGCATGTCGTAGTATTTGCTGAGAAATGCGCGGTCCTTTTCGCCGAGCTGCGGGTAGTCGAGGAAGCGAATGTGCGCCTTTTCCAGCGCGGGCTGGAGTTCGCCGCGCCACAGTCGGTACTGGTCCTCCACCATCCGGCGCACGCGTTTGGTGATGCTGCGTGCGGCTTCCGTGGCCGTCCGTCCGTCGATGCTGCGTTCCACGATCTCGCTTTCGACCTGCTGCTTGATGCCCGCCACGCGCACCTCGAAGAACTCATCGAGGTTCGAGTTCACGATGCAAAAGAACTTCACGCGCTCCAGCAGAGGATTCGCTGGGCTCATCGCTTCCTCCAGCACACGCTGGTTAAATTCCAGCCAGCTTAGCTCCCGGCTCAGGAAGTGTTCGTTTGTAAAGGTCGTCATTGCGATTGCATCCTACACAAGGCGTTCGTGTTTCGGCGAGCCGCCGTTTCTCAACAATCGTGTGACAGCCCCGCGGCGCATCTTTCACCCCCGACGCACGCGCATTTGCAATTGCGCCAAACCCCCATTATGACACCGCCACACAATGAACATCCTTATCCTTGCCGCTGGCTACGCCACCCGCCTCTATCCGCTCACCCTTACCAAAGCCAAGCCCCTCCTCGAAGTAGCCGGCAAGCCCATGATGGAATGGGTCATCGACAACCTCGCCCCCATCTCCGGCATCAAAAAGGTCTTCGTCGTCACCAACAACAAATTCGCCGCCGACTTCCAAGCGTGGGCCGATAGCTACAGCAAGACCCGGCCAAAGCTCGCCTTTGAAATCGTCAACGACCAATCCACCGGCGACTCCGACAAGCTCGGGGCCATCGGCGACATCAATTACGTCGTTCAGAAATACGGCATCGAAAACGAAGAGCTCCTCGTCGTCGCCGGGGACAATCTCTTCTCCGAAAGCCTAGAAGGCTACGGCACATTTGCGCGCGAGAAAAACATCCCCGTCCTCGGCGTGTATGACGTCGGCTCGCTCGAAGAGGCGAAGAAGTACGGCGTCGTCGCCGTGGACAGCGAAGGCATCATCTCTCAATTCGTCGAAAAGCCCGCCGAGCCGCCGAGCACGCTCATCGGCATCGCACTCTATTATTACCCATCGCACATCGTCCCCAAGATCCGTGAATACCTCGAAGAGGGCAACAACCCCGACCAGCCCGGACGCTTCGTGCAATGGCTCTACCCCCGCACCCAAGTCGCCACCTGGAGCGTCCCCGGTACATGGTTCGATGTCGGGAGCAAAGAAACGCTCGAAGAAGCCAACCGCATCTTCGCCGACTACGCCACCGCATAGCGGTCTGTGTAGAAACGGAGCCGCCGGATAGTTCCTCGACATGGCGATGTCTCGCGACAATAGTTCGTGAAATTCAACAGCAAACCAATGACCCCTGAATCATCCGAAACAGAGCCCGCCGCCACAGAATTGGAGGAGCCTTCCGACAATCCGCACTACGTCCTGCGACGCGGAGAAATCCTCGGTCCCTTTGAGACGCATCAACTTCGCGAACTCGTGGCGGAAGGGAATTTGGGGTATGATGATTTCGTGCAGCAGACTGGCAGTTCTGAATGGCTGCCGCTCCGGTGGTTGCTTGTCCCGGACGACGCGAAGGACCTCGATGGTGCGCTCGCGCCGACATGGAAGACGCTGCTCAAATGGTCGTGGCTCCGGCTGCGTTACAATCTCGATGAGCAGTCGCTTTCCGCAGGCTGGGTGTGTCTTGGCCTTGCGCTCTCAGGCCTTTTCCTTTCGCGCTGGCCGATGCTCCTTTGGGCTCCATGGGCGGTGCTCGCGTTCTTTGGCGGTGTCGCGCTCTACCGGCGCGAGCGCATCGGCTCGGGAATCGCGCTCATGCTCGCCGCCGCGATCATTCCCGGTTCGCTGTGGGCTTATTTTTGGACCGGCGTTGCGCCTGTCTCGGAACGGAATCCGGTGCCCGCGTCGGTAGCGGTGAAGCCCGCCGCACCCGCACCCGTCGCGCCAGCCCTCCCTCCCGCACCGCCTCCGCTGGCGGCACCGGTGAAACAACTTGCGGTCAACGCGGCGGTTCCAGTCGAGGCACCGTTGCCGGTGGTGAAACCAGAACTGCCTGAAATTCCCGGACTGCCGCCTGCCCCGGTCGCGCCCATCGCGCCAGCCCCGGCAATCCCTCCACCCGCATTGATTCCGGTGCCGCCGACGATGACCACCGCCTCCGCTCAGCCCGGCAGTCCTTCGCAAGTCGTTGCTGATTTTGCTTCAAAAATCGGCTCTGCGATCAAGAGCGCGGCACCCGACGTAACGGACGCACAGGCGACGAGTTCAGCGTTTGTGAGTGAACACGGGGCCGACTTGGTCTTTGTTTCCGACGAATCCACTCGCGGTGCGGGCAGCGGCTTCGTTTGCGATTACCGGGGGAAGCCTGCGCTCATCACAAACGTCCACGTCGCCGCCGGAATGCGCGCTCCGCAGTTTACACGTCTCGACAAGTCCGGAGTGGCGACGGTTGGTGCTCCGTTGGCCGCAGTGGGTCACGATATTCTCCATTACTCGCTCCCGCAGGGCAGTGCGCTTCCCAAGCTCCGCGTCGCGCTCAACGTCGAGGATGTCGCCGCAATTGGTGACGAAGTGTTTGTTCTCGGAAACAGCGAAGGAGCGAGAGTGATCACTCCGCTCTCCGGAAAGATTTCCGGCCTCGGCCCGGAGTTGATCGAAGTGACGGCCGAATTCGTTCCGGGAAACAGCGGGAGCCCCATAGTCCACGCAAAATCCGGCACCGTGATCGGAATCGCAACCTACCTCACCGTACGTGACAAAAAGTGGCTCTCGGAGGAAAACGCGCAGGCAAAAATCCGGCGCTTCGGTTACCGGCTCGACAGCGTGAAAGCATGGCAGCCCATCGATTGGGCTGCGTTCGCCAAGGACCGGGTCGAGTTCGAAAAGGTCAGCCAGCTCACCTCCGACCTCGCCAAGCTCCTCCGAGACATGGGCGACGGAGTCATCAACTCCAACCTTCACACCAACCCCGCAATCGCCACCCATGTGCAGGCATTCATGGACAAGGTCGGAACAAGCGCGCGCATCCATCCCGCAGACCGGGCCGCCGCTGCGGGGACGCTCTTGCGCTTCATGCGCACTGTGAGCCAGCAGGACATCGCCGCCGCTTCGCGCAACATCCACTACGACTACTTCGTTCGCAGTCTCAACGACGAAAAGGCAGTCCGGGTCCAGTTCGCCGAGGTCTTCGATAAGCTCGTGAAAGAGATCAAATAGCTCATTTCCTCCGCACTCTACCTCGCGGTGCGTGCCACATATGGGATGAGGGCAAATCGCTTCGAAAAACCAAGCGCGTCGCTCTGCCATGTGCATAGCCTCAGACATCCAGACCTGCTGGGAAGTGGGATGACCTCGAATTGCAAGGATCGCGTCCGGAGTGCCGCTAGGCTTTGGAGTGCGGGGGCTTGACGCCGCTTTAACTTTCGGCGGATGCAGCGTCGTGAGTAGAACGTTCATCAAGCGCATGGCGACGCCCGTTCGTCCCGCCTGTGACAGGCTTTCGACGCTCAACGTCCTCCGCCATGAAAGGAAAAGCGGTGTCAAGCCACGCGCACTCCAAAGCCTGGCGGCACTCACACGCGCCTCTTGTTTGGTTTGGGCTCATCCGCTTTCCTCTCACGAGTTTGGTCTTCAGGAGTACGTCAGGATGTTTGAGCCGTGGGCTCATGCCCACGGATATACACATCCCGGCGCTACGCCCTTTCATGCCGATACAGAAGAATGCTGATTGAATCGCGCCGGGCGGCAGTGGTCATGGGCCTGTGATCGTCGCTTTCGGCAACGCCGCCTTCAGCGCCGCGACGCTCTCCTTCGTCAGCCCCGTGCAGCGTTTCAGCGAGACCTCTTGGATATTGGAGAGGTTCTTAAGACCGTCCACATTCGTGAGGCCGGTGCAGTTGCCAAGCCAGACCTTTTGCAGAGCGAAGAGGTTGCTCAGGGCATCCACATTCGTGAGCCCCAAGCAACCGTCGAGCGAGACCGTTTGCAAAGCGGAGAGGTTCTTGAGGGCATCCACGTTCTTCATCCCCGTGCAGCCGGTGAGAATGACCCTTTGCAGAGCTGGGAGGTTTTTGAGCGCGTCCACGTTAGTCAATCCCGTGCAATCGTTGAGATAAACCCCTTGCAGAGCCGAGAGGTCCTTGATGGCGTCCACATTCGTGAGCCCTGTGCATCCGATGAGCGAGATGGATCGCAGAGTGGAGAGGTTCTTGAGGGCGTCCACGTTCGTGAGCGCTGAACAGCCTTCGAGCAAGACCATTTGCAGAGTGGAGAGGTTTCTGAGGGCGTCCACATTTGTGAGACGTATGCAGCCGCCGAGCCCGAACCATTCCAGCCGTCTGAGGGATTTGAGCGCGGAGAGGTCGCGCAACGTGTCAGCGCGGTTGATTTCAAGTTTCCTTGGATTGAGCCGATGGACGATGGCGACGTGCTGCTCAAACGCTTCGCTGGTCGGGATACGGACGTATCTCACGCCATCCAGCCACGTCTCTCTCACGAGAGCAGCCTTCCAGTTCTTCCGAATCTCTTCGACCGGGTCGGTGTAGTTCACCGCCCACCCCAGCGCCGTTGCTTGAGAGAGCGCGGAGCGAAAGGCATAAGCCCGCCACCCGCTCCAGCCCAGCACGGCGATGGCGAGGACGATGAGCCAGCGGGCGAAGTGCCACTTGCGGCGCGGCGGCGGTGGGTCGGTGGTCATCGGCGGGTTGTTCCACTTCAATCCCACCCGGTATTACTCGTCGTCGTCGCTCGCGCCTTTTTGGCGGACGAGGCCGCGGAGTTTGCCTTCGACGAAAAGGTTGATGTCGCCGTCCATGACCCCTTGGACATCGCTGGTGAAGACGCCGGTGCGGAGGTCGAGGACTTTTTGGTAGGGCTGGAAGACGTAGCTACGAATCTGGCTGCCGAAGCTGACGTCGAGCTTTGCGCCATAAGCGGCGTTGAGGTCGGCGCGCTTTTTGTCCTGTTCCATTTGGAAGAGTTTTGCCGTGAGCATCTTCATGGCGGTGGCTTTGTTTTGCGCCTGGCTGCGCTCGACCTGACATGCGGCGACGAGGCCGGTCGGGAGATGGGTGATGCGGACGGCGGTTTCGACTTTGTTGACGTTTTGTCCGCCTTTTCCGCCGGCGCGGTACGTGTCCACATTGATGTCGGCGACGTTGATCTCGATGGGGGCGTCTTCTTTTAGCTCGGGGACCGCGTCGATGCTCGCGAATGAGGTGTGCCGGCGTTTGTTGGCATCGAACGGCGAGATGCGGACGAGGCGATGGACGCCGCGCTCGCAGGCGAGGTAGCCGAATGCGTGTTCGCCGTCGATTTTGAGCGTTGCGCTCTTGATGCCCGCGCCTTCGCCGAGCTGGATGTCCACGGTGGAGACTTTGTATTCGTTGCGCTCGGCCCAGCGCACATACATGCGCATGAGCATGTCGGCCCAATCCTGCGATTCGGTGCCGCCGGCGCCGCTGTTGATGGTGAGGAAGCAGTTGCAGTGGTCGCTGGGGCCGTTGAGGA
>JAYSTZ010000857.1:0-5541 GCA_043719365.1 Verrucomicrobiaceae bacterium
GGAGCGTGGGGAAGAAGTAAGGATCGTAGTCTTCCCATACGTGGCCGTTGTGCGCGGTGAAGCGGAGACGGTAAATGCCGTCGCCTTTTACGGTGGCGAGGAAGAAACCAGCGGCGTCGATTCGCTGGGCGGGAAACTCGCGTCCACCGAGGAGCACGGTGCATTCGCAGGCGTCGGGCCGGAAGACGCGGACTTCGTCGCCGTGCCGCCCGAGTAGCGAGAACGGGTCGCCGTGGTCAGCGTGGAGCAAAGAGGCGACGGCATCGAGTGAGACGTTGTGCATTGGCGCAGCATGGATCATCGGGGACGCACGCGGCAAGCGGGGATCTTCGGGCTACACCGTAGGAATGAGCTCGCGGATAGCGACGTCGTTCGTGCCGGGGACGATCTGGCCATCGATGGTGGCGAGGTTCAGCAAAGGTGATGCATTCGCCGCGCGGAAGGCGACGATGGTGCGGGCGAGAAAGCCAAACGCGTCCCCGGCGGTGGGGGTGCCGCTGATGGTGCCTTTGATTTTCACAGACTGAATCGCAGCGATGGTGTTGGCGTAGAGCGAGGCGTCGTCGCCCGTCCCGTAGAATCCGTCGAGCCCCGGCGAAATGTCGGCGACGAGCGAGCTGGCGCTCCAATTTCCGCCGACGGTAATCTTTCCGAATCCCGCAGTCGCGTGAGCAACCGGCGCAGACGAACTGGTCGTGTTCGCAAAGCCGGTGCCCGCAATCGCGATGCCGGAAACAATCTGCGAGCCCAGCACGCTGCGCCCCACGGCGAGTTGCGCGATGCCGCCCGCCGCAATGAATGCGCCCGCGATGTCGATGCCGACCTTCATGGAGCCAATCGCACCAAAGCTATAGATGGCTCCCGCGCCTGTGCCCGCGCCGCCGATGAGGCTGCCCTTGATGGCGATGCTGCCGATTCCCAAGGCGCTGGACGGGTGGAAGCCGTGCGCGAAAATTGCGCCGCTGCGAACGCCCGCGCCGCCCTTGATGTCCGCGCCGATGTTCACTTTCCCAATGTTGCCGAGCGTCTGGATCGCGCCGCTGTAAAAGCCCCCGCCGCCAACGATGCCGCCGCGAATGTCGATGCTGCCGATGTCGCCGGTGGCGAAGAGGTATCCCGATGCGTCGCCGGTCCCGCCCTGCAATTTCCCGCCCACTTTGAGGCTGCCGATACTCGGTGCGATTCCGGAATCAATCATCAGCACCGCATCGCCGATATTGCCGCGAACGAAGACGCTGCCGAGCCGTCCGGAGATCTCGGAAAGGCGGCTGCCCTCGATGTCGTTGGCCGCGCCGTTCGCGCCGATGGATGCGATGTCGAGCTTCGCCACAGCGACCGCATTCCCGCCGCTGCCCGCGACGATGCGCGAGATGTCGCCCTGCACTTTCACAGAGCCGAGGTCCACGCCACCTGCGAGGATTGCGCCCATGTTGATGCTGTTGCCAGGCCCTTTCGCGCTGATGGAAACAGACATGCCCGAAGCCGCCGCGTCTTGCAAAAACAGCGCGCCGAGAAGCAGTCCGCCGTTCACCGGCAACATCGCGAAATTCGCCGTGGTGAGGATGCCTTTGCTCGCTGTGAGCGTGATGAAGTCACCGTCCACATCGCGCCACTTTGCCGTCTTTTGGTCCTCGCTGATTTCCGGTCCGGCGTCGTCGTTCACAATGGTGACGACCGCGCGATTATCCGTGATGACAGAGGCTGTGGCGGAGAGGACATCGACGTAGAAATACTCGTTTGTCTCCAATGCGAAATCCGCAGCGACGGTGAACGTGGCGCTGCCCGAATCAGCCCCGGCTGGGATGTTGATTGAGATGGTCGGATTTGAAATGTCGGAGCCGATGACCGCTGTGCCGTCGCGGTAGCGGAGTTGCACCGTGATGGGAGCTGGCGCGGCGTGATCGAGAGCGACGACAATTGTGGAGGTTTGGCTGGTGCCGGTGCCTTCGATGACCTGCCGATCGAGAATCTGCAGATGCGGGACGCCGGTGTTGACGGGGTCGTTGTCGAAGATGGTTCCGACGCCGAGATTGTCTCCGATGGTCGCGCCGACGGCGTTCGTGAGGCTCACGCCGAATACTTCCGTCGTCTCGTAAGCAAGGTCGCCGCCAATGGCAATCGACACATTCTTCACGGTCTCTCCAGGCAGGAACGTAAGCGTGCCGTTGACAGCACCATAGTCGATCCCCGGCAGCGCAGAACCAAGCCCCGTCGCGAGATTCACGGTGACATTCGTCGCAGCCGCGACGGACAGTGTGACGGTGAAAACTGCGGAAACTCCAGCGGCGTCCGTCTCCGTCACAGACGCATCGGAAATCTCGATCACGGGCAGCCCCGAGTCGTCGTTGTTGATCGTCGCCACCGCAAACGTGTCGCCCGGCACCGCACCCAGAATTTGATCGATCGCGAAAAAGAAAGACTCGTTCGTTTCGAAGAAATTGTCCGCGCGAACGGGCACGTCGATGCTGCCGGAACTCTCGCCGATATCGATCGTGAGCGTCCCTGTGCCGCCTTGAAAGTCCGTGAGTCTCGCCGTGCCTTCTCCCGTCGCCACGCGGAGTGTCACCTGCTCCGTAGCGGGGCTGCTCAGCGCGACCGTGAACGTGAATGCCGTCGCGGAGTTCGATGTTCCCTCGGCGATGCTGACATCGGCAATCGTCACCACCGGACCAGCCTCCAAATCATTGTCGAGAATCGCGACATCGCCGACCGGCGTCAGGATTTCCAGCCCGCTCGACGGCGCGCTCAGTGCCACCCGAAAATGCTCGCGCCCTTCGGCGATCGCATCGCCAAGAATCGGAATTGTGATCGTCTGCGTCGTCCGCCCCGCTGGGAAAGTGACCGTCCCCGACGCCGCCGAATAATCCGAACCCACAATCGCAGCGGAACCGGTGCCGTCGGCGGTATTGAACGCCACACTTACCGAGGCCCCTGCCGCCCGCGTGAGGCGCAACTCCACGGTCGCCGTCGCATTGGCCTCCGAGACGGAAATCGGAACGACATACACACCGACCGCTGCACCGCTGGATGCGTCGTCATCCACAATCGTCGCCACCGCGAGGTCATCCGCAATCACTGCACCCGCAGCGCCCGAGAGCCTCAGGCCAAAGAGTTCGCCGCCCGCCTCTTTCACAGCATCGCCGAGAATTGTCACCGGAACCGTCTTCGAAGTTTCCCCCGGCGCAAAAGTCACGGATCCGTTTGCAGCCGTGAAATCCTGCCCCGCGACCGCGCTATCGGCGACCGTCGCATACTGCACGGAGACAGGCGACGCGGACGGAAGGCTCAGCCGGATGGTGAAATTCGCCGTATGGGAATTGCCGCCCTCCAGCACCTGAATATCCTCCACCCAGATGCCACGAGTCGCGCCAATAGGGTTTGCGAAAGCATCCGCGACTCCACCGTTTGGCGTCACCGCGGCAGAAATCGAAGAACCCACGGGAAGGACAGGCGCATTCGCCGTAAACGCGGGACCATCAGCCGCAAAGTATCCGAGCGTGCCAATCGAAGTCGGGGTTCCGCCAATCGCCTTTACGAAAATCTCGATCGTGCCATCGACCCCGCCATCATACGTGCCGGAAATGACCGTGCTCTCGCTGGTAAAAACGGCACTGGTCAGGACGGTCGCCGGGGCGATTCGGGATTCAAGGGGCTCAATAGGGCAAATCTGCATCTACCTCGACGCTGCCGCAACGCTGCCAAACTTTCAACCGGTGTTTTGACTAAACGAGCGAGAGTTGCCCGCGGAACAGCCACATGAGAGCCTTCACGCCGAGTTCGGGCAAATTGAAAGGCTTGCCGACGAAATCGTTTCCACCGCTCAAACTTGCCTGCGCCTTGTTTTGGAACGTGGCCATGCCCGTGAGAAACACAATCGGGGTCTTCTGGTGCTCTTCCAACATTCGGATCTTCTGGCAGAGCTCGAACCCGCTCATCTCCGGCAGTCCTACATCCAGGAAAATCAGGTCCGCCTTGAACCCTTTCAGCTTTTCCATGGCCGCCGTCGGCGAAGCGGCAGTGTCACTTTTAAGCCCCACCAGTTGCATCGCAGCGCTGATAAACTGGAGTGCTGTTTCTTCGTCATCGACGAGAAGGATCTTCAAAGCATCAAGCTGAAAGGCCGGCTTGAACGTCTTGTCTTCGGCAAGCACCGCGAGAAAATCAATCGACTGTCCGACCGTCCGAATCGTGGACGCGTTCAACTGCTCCGGCATCCCGTTCAAATCAGCCAGCAACAGCTCGAAAGCCGAGCAAAATTGCGTCAATCGCTTGTTCCCCAAAAAGTGGGCACGTTCGGAGAACCCGTGCAGAATCGTCCACAGCGACATCAGCACTGAAAGCTCGGGCGGCGTCGAGACGAGACCGGGGATACAGTGCCGCATTTGATTGATGCTCTCCATACTGGAGCTGGTGATCGAGGCCATCCATCCGGCATCCGGGCTGAAAACGTCGGCTCCCACCGCGTCTCCGAGACCATCCATGCCGAGCGCAATTTTCGCAGCGTCGATGACGGAGCCGATCGTCTGCTTTCCGCGGGCGATGACTTTATTGGCACCCGCCGAAACCGCTGCAGCGCTGAGCTGGGACAGAGAGTTCGGGAATATCAGGATCGGAAGAGCCGCAGTGGCCGGGTCCGCGCGCAACGCCTTGATGAAATCAACCGCATTTCCCGATTGAGCGACCAGATCAAGGATGACGACGTCAGGCTTGCGCTGCTCGACCAGTTTCTGCGCCAGTTCGAGATTGCGGGCTGCATCGAAGGCCAGGCCGCTACTCTCCAGTTTCTCTCGATAGAGATTGGTGACGATGCGGTCTTCGTGAATTAGCAGAATGCGTTTATTGCTCATACCGTGGGCTGTTGCGGTGGTTTTGATATCACCCTTGAAACGCAAGGAACGTGCCGCGGACACAACGATTTAGAAGATTTTCAGTCGGAACGAAATTCCTCCAGCGAGATGGAACAACCGATGCTAAAGTAATCCGCGAACTAATTCACTCACCATGAAAGAGAACCACACCTCGCAAAACAAACGCAGCGTGAAACGAACTCCGTGGAGCGGAAAAAACATGCGCCTCCTCCGGGCGGCGCTCCGCGTCTGGGAGCTCAAGCAGCGGGCCAAAGGCATCTGGTAAGCCCGGCTGACGACGAGATTTTTGTAGAAAAATCTTGAGCCTGCAAAACGGCTGATTAGATTCTGTGTCCCCAATCGGGAAAGGATCGTTAGCTCAATGGTAGAGCAAGTGACTCTTAATCACTAGGTTGTAGGTTCGAGTCCCACACGATCCACCCCCAACTTTTCCCGAGGCGGCCCGAGGCGGCCCGCGCCGCGCCGGACTTTTCTGGTGTCGGGGCCGGACTTTTCTGGTGGTCAGGGCACGGGCGGTTTGTAAATGTGAGGAACATGGTTGTTCGCGCCGCATTGATTTCTCTTACTGTTTTTTTCGCCGTTTCGGCGGCGGTGGCTCAGGCTCCGGCAGAGCGGAAGAGCGGCACGAGCTCGCTAATCCCGGCGCAACCAACCGAGCCCCAAAAAATGCCGC
>JAYSTZ010000858.1:0-2404 GCA_043719365.1 Verrucomicrobiaceae bacterium
CCCAAGGCTGCGCCATGTGAACGAGCGTCGGAGAAATCGCCTGGTCGCCATGCGGATGGTATTTACCCATCGTCTCGCCCACGATACGCGCGCTCTTGAGTGGCTTGCGATTCGGAAGCACTCCAAGTTCGCGCATCGCGAAAAGGATGCGGCGTTGGGAAGGCTTCAGCCCATCGCGAGCATCGGGGAGCGCACGGGAAATAATGACGGACATCGAGTAGTCGAGAAACGACTTCGACATCTCGTCGGCAACATTGATTGGAATTACTTTTTCGTTTTGGTGATACATTGCAGATTAGTTGGGAAGGAGAGTGGTTGGCTGGTTCAAACGGTGATGGTTTTTACGTGAGGATAAAGAAGAATACGTCCGTCCACGGTGAGCAACTCGCAGTTCAAAGCACGAGCGGTGGAGACGATGATTTGGTCGGCGGGGTCTTGGTGAAAGGGCTTCGGCAAGGCACAAGCTTCCACGGCAATTTCTTTGCTCAGTGGAATCACCTGAACGCCCGTGCCGATGAGGTTATTTCGCACCCAATCTAAAACCGGATCAGGCAGGCTGATTCTCCCAATCTCGCTCAATTTGGCGATCTCCCAGATTGTGAAAATGCTAATCGCTAAGTCGTCACGAGGCTGGGCATCGAGCCACGGCAACCGCGATTTCAGCCGAGGATTTCCCTCGCACCACCAAAGCCAAATATGGGTATCCAACAAAGTCACAGCGAAGCATCCTCCCGATTCGCTTCCCATGTTTCTGGCGGCACTGCTGGCTCCGTGGGGTCGTCATAACGGTGCGGCAATCCGCGATACGAAAAAGTCCGCACATTTGAAGCGAGACTTGATGGCGGGCGTTCAATGACGATGACCTCAACATTCGTCCCCGGCAGAAACGGCAGGCTCTTGATGTTAATATCTCCGGATTCCGGGATCACAGTTTCAAAGACGTGTGCGTTCATGGTGTCTCGTTGAGTGAAAATGAAGTGCGGAATTCCGCAATTTGACCGTCGAGTTCGGCGATGCGTTGCCGCGCCGCCGATACTTCGGGAGTCAGTTGCTCCACGGGTAGTCGGGTCACTTTTCCGTCGCGCCGAACGACCACGCCGAGCCCTTCGCGACGGTGACGTTCCACCACATCGAGGAACGCTTCGTTCAAACCACGCTCAGTCAGTAAATGCATAGGCACCCCCGGAGCTAGTGGAAATTCATCTTTCATAGCGTCAAATTAAAGCCCTCCACGACCTTTTGAAAGGCTGCTTCTGCAACAATGGTAAGGTCCTTGGCAGTCCCGTATGCGAGGGGGACGGGAATATGAGCGCCGTTGTCGTAGAGCGACCACGCATCGACGACTTGACGGTAAATATTAAAGTGATTCTGCACTCCGACGCGAAACCTTCTGCGCAAGTCCTCGATTGGAACGTTGTGCCCACCCTGCTCGACTCGGTCCGCCACGCGTTGAATGGAGTCGTCAACGTCTGGGAGCAAAAGGAAATCGAGCCGCACATGATACCCCGTCGCACGAGCCGCCGCAAAATGCTTACGGTACGTCCGCCCACTGAGCGTTGTTTCGAGGCAGAAATCGCGTTTCTCGCGAATGAATTGATCAAACCGCGAAAGGACCATTCGGCCCGCTTCAAACTGCGCTCGCTCCGGCGCAGGCGCTGAAAGTCCACGAGCAATTTCGTCAGCGTTGAGGAAATCGAGCACCGCGATTTCACGCGGCGCAAACCGTTTGATGAAAGTTGTTTTCTCCGCCCCATTTGGGCCCGCGATGATGTAGAGCGATGGCATGGCGGTCTATGCATTGGCGAGGCGCTCGTTTTCGAGAGCAGCGTGAGAGTGCCGCGAGGCTTTGGAGTGCGGGGGCTTGACCCCGCTTTTCCTTTCATCGGGGTTTGTGTAGAGCGGCGGAAGAACGTCACAGGCATCAACGCGCCTCATCATTGTCCTACGTTCGACGCTGCTTCCGCCGAAAGTGAAAGCGGGGTCAAGCCCCCGCACTCCAAAACCTAGCGGCACTCATACGCTCATTCTGCTTTCGGAAAGATGTGCATAAAGCTCAGGGCACTGCTCCAGATTGAGATGGATGCAGGCATTTGGCTCTCAATTCACCGCGCCATCCCAATCGCCTGCCGCCCCTGCCCGAGCAACATCGTCTCGTTGTGGAGCTGGACGCGGAGGCGGCGCAAATGGAGGCGGTGCGAGCGCTGCTCGCCTCCTTCGAGGCCAAAATCCAACGCGTCCTCGACCGCGTGTGGGGCAACACCCCGGAGGCCGCGCCATGCTGAATCAAATCGCGAGCGGGAAAATAACGCCCCCGAAAAAAGGAGACGCCCAGAAACTCGCGCGAAGCCGTGGAATGCGGGAACTTGTTCCCGCCGTCCCCCCTCGCGACTTGTCGCGAAAGAGC
>JAYSTZ010000859.1:0-14318 GCA_043719365.1 Verrucomicrobiaceae bacterium
GCGGCGACACCGCCGATGACCTCCGTCAAGAGCTCGGGATACCCGAGAAACTCGAACGCAACCATCGCCGACTTGCGGCCGAAGAAGCCCGCCGTATAAGCGCCGGCCACGGCTAGGAGCGTCATTCCCTGGCGCGCAACGCCTTGCCGCCAGCCATTCCACGCGAGGAATCCCGCGACGACACTGCTTCCGCCCAAGTAGGCAAATTTCAATGTGTCGGCGCTGAATTCGTTCATGTTTTAGAGATTGCCGCACTGCCCGCGATGGCGGAGGGCGTGGTCGCAAAGGACGAGTGCGACCATGGCTTCCACCATCGGGACGGCACGGGGAAGAACGCACGCATCGTGCCGTCCGCGGGCCTTCAATTTAGTATTTTCACCGGACGTAGTGACGGTGTCCTGCTCGCGAAAAATAGTCGCCGTGGGCTTGAACGCCACACGGAAAAAGATGGGCTCGCCGTTGCTGATTCCGCCTTGGATCCCGCCGCTCAGGTTCGTCCGCGTGCGCACTTTGCCTTCGCGCATTTCAAAGGCGTCGTTGTGCTCGCTGCCGCGCATGAGGGTGCCGGAAAATCCGCTGCCGATTTCAAATCCCTTCGTCGCCGGAAGTGAAAGCATTGCCTTGGCCAACTCGGCTTCCAGTTTATCGAAGACGGGCTCGCCCCATCCCGCCGGAACGCCACGCACGACGCACTCGATGACGCCGCCGACGCTGTCACCTTCGGAGCGGACTTCCTTGATGAAATCGATCATCTTTTCCGCCATCGGCGCATCCGGGCAGCGAACGATGTTCGCCTCCACATCCTCAAAGCGCACCGTCGCGGGGTCCACCGTCGCTGTGAGCAAATGGATGCTCTTTACGTAAGCGACGATTTCGAGTTCCGGCGCAAACTCGCGCAGCACCTTTTTCGCGATGGCCGCAGCCGCCACACGCCCGATGGTCTCGCGCGCCGAGGCCCGTCCACCGCCCTGCCAGTTGCGGATGCCAAACTTCGTCTCGTACGTGTAGTCCGCGTGCGACGGGCGGAATGCCGTTTCCATTTCGCGATACGAATCGGGGCGTGCGTCCTTATTATAGACGATGACGGCGATGGGCGTGCCGATGGTCTGCCCCTCGAAAATACCGCTCACAATCTTGCAAGAATCGGCCTCGTCGCGCGGAGTGACGATTTCGCTTTGGCCCGGACGCCGACGGTCGAGATCCGTCTGGATATCCGCCTCAGTCAGCGCGATGCGCGGAGGACATCCATCGACGACCACGCCGACGGCACCGCCGTGTGATTCACCGAAGGTGGATATGCGAAAGGCATGACCGTAGAGACTCGACATAGGGGACGACTAAACACACCCGCGCACAACGTCGCCAAGGAAAAAGGCGTTAGACGCGGTTTTCTCCCGATTTCCGCTTTGCTCCCGTGGCCGGGGATGTTTCTCTGCGCGCATGTTGTGTTCATCTCAGTCCAAATCATGCGCATCGTAATCGCAGGGGCGAGCCGTGGAATCGGGCGTGCGCTTGCAGAGTATTTTCGCCAGCGCGGAGATTCTGTGTGGCTGCTCGCGCGGAATGCGGACGGGGCGGAGTCTTCGCGGTGCGATGTTTCGGAATGGGCACAGGTTGCGGCGGCGCGGGATGATGTGGCAGCGGCTTGGGGTGCAGTGGATGCGGTGATTTGTGCGGCGGCGATTCAGGGGGAAATCGGACCCGCGATGGCTGCGGACCCTGCCGAGTGGAGTCGCACGGTGCGGGTGAATCTCGATGGGACGTTTTTCGTCGTGCGGGCGTTCTGGGAGCTTTTGCAAAAAGCACCGCGTCGGGCGAAAGTGGTGTGTTTTTCCGGCGGCGGGGCGACGAAAGCACGGGCGAATTTTTCCGCTTATGCAGCTTCAAAGACGGCGGTGGTGCGGCTGGTGGAGAATCTCGCGGCAGAGTGGGACGGGCTGCCGGTGGATATCAATGCAATCGCTCCAGGTGCGATCACAACGGACATGACGCGAGACACCGTGGCACGCGGGCCGGAACTGGCGGGGCGGGAAGAATATGCAGCGGCGCTCAAGCAATTGGAGAATGGCGGACAATCGGTGGAACGAGCTGTCGATCTGGTGCAATGGCTGCTATCCAGTGAATCGGACGGCATTACGGGCCGCTTGCTGAGCGCTCAATGGGACGCATGGGAATCACTCCCGGCACATCGCGCTGAGCTGGCGGGGACGGATGTCTTCCAGCTCCGGCGCATCCTTGCGAAGGAACGGGAGCTCGATTTTTAATGCAGCCCAAAATTGCCATCATTGGATGCGGCCTCATCGGTCGCAAACGCGCCGCCGCTCTCGCGGGTGGTGCGCTCGTATTTGCGTGCGACCTCGACGAGGCGCGCGCCCGGTCGCTCGCGGCGCTGGTTCCCGGATGTCGCGCGACTACGAATGCGGAGGAGGTCTTCGCCAGCGATGTCGATGTGGTCGTCATCTCCACGCTGAACCACGCGCTCGCGCCGCTCGCGCTCTCGGCGGTGCAGGCAGGCAAGCACGTGCTTGTCGAGAAACCGGCGGCGAAATCCTCGGCTGAGCTGGAGAAGATTCACACTGCGGCGACGGCGGCGGGAGTTCGCGTCCGGGTGGGATACAATCACCGCTTTCACCCGGCGCTGCAAAAGGCCCGCGAACTCGTGGATGCAGACGCTTGCGGCGAACTGATGATGATTCGCGGGCGCTACGGACACGGCGGACGCACCGGCTACGACCGCGAGTGGCGCGCGAATCCCGAGTTTTCAGGCGGAGGCGAATTGATCGATCAAGGCGTGCATCTGATCGACCTAGCGGGTTGGTTTCTCGGCGACTTCGAGCGCATCGAAGGTCATGCGACGACTTCGTTTTGGGACATGAAGGTGGACGACAACGCGTTCCTCTCGCTGCGCACGGCTGCGGGCCAGACGGCGTGGCTGCATGCGAGCTGCACCGAGTGGAAGAACCTCTTCTCTTTCGAGATCTACGGCCGCACCGGAAAGCTCCACCTGGAAGGCCTCGGCGGCAGCTACGGAGTCGAGCGCATCACTTTCTACAAGATGCTCCCCGAGATGGGACCACCCGAAACGACGGCGTGGGAATTTCCGCGCGGAGATCGTTCGTGGGAGCTGGAAATGGCGGCGTTCCTCGAAGACATCCGCCTTTCGAGGGAACCGCAGCCGGGGCTCCGCGAGTCCATCGCCACACTTCGCATCGTCGAAAAAATCTACGCTCAATCATGATCATTACACGCTCACCACTACGCGTCACACTCGGCGGAGGCGGCACCGACCTGCCCAGCTACTACGAGCAGCACGACGGCTTCCTCATTTCCGCGGCCATCGATAAATACGTTTACATCACGCTGATGGAAATGTTTGAGCCGGGCATCCTGCTGAAATACTCGCGCATGGAGCGCTGCAAGAGCATCAGTGAAGTCGAGCATCCCATCGTCCGCGAAGCACTGCGAATGGTCGGCATCGACGAATTTCCCGCGCTGGAAATCGCGTCGATGGCGGACATTCCATCCGGCACCGGACTTGGCTCCAGCGGCAGCTTCACCACCGCGCTGCTGAAAGCGCTGCACACCTACCGCCACAACATCATGCACCCGCGCGAAATCGCCGCGCAGGCCTGCGACATCGAGCTGAACAAGCTTCACGAACCCATCGGCAAGCAGGATCAATATATCGCCGCGTTTGGCGGAATCACCTGCTTCCACTTTCGCACGAACGGCTCCGTGGAAGTCATGCCTCTCCAGATGCCCGAGGAGACACTGTATAATTTGCAGGACAATCTCCTCCTTTTTTTCACCGGTTACACGCGCTCGGCGTCCGGCATTCTGAAGGAGCAGGACGCAAAGACGAAGGCGATGGATCAGTCCATGGTGGACAATCTGCACTTCGTCAAAGAGCTCGGCGTGCAAAGCATGGAAGCGCTCGAAGGCGGCAATCTGCCCGAGTTTGCAAGGCTCATGGACGTTCACTGGCAGCGGAAAAAACAGCGGTCCTCCGGCATGAGCAACTCGCAGGTCAACGAATGGTACGATTACGCCCTGGCCAACGGGGCCCTCGGCGGAAAGCTCGTCGGCGCTGGCGGCGGCGGCTTCCTCATGTTTTACACCGAGGACAACACACGACTCCGCCGCGCAATGCGCGAAAAAGGACTGCGCGAAGTGCGCTTCCGTTTCGACTTTGAAGGCACCAACATCGTCGCGCAGGATTAAAGCATGAGCCTGCCAGTTGCCATCCTCGCCGGCGGCCTCGCCACACGTCTCCGACCCATCACCGAGAAGATCCCGAAGTCCCTCGTCGCCGTCGCGGACGAGCCGTTCATGTCGCATCAATTGCGGATATTGCGCGCGCAGGGAATCACCCGTGCTGTCCTCTGCATCGGGCATCTCGGCGAAATGATCGAAGCCGAGTACGGCGACGGCTCCGCGTGGGGCATCCAACTTTCATACTGCTACGACGGCCCGCGCCAGCTCGGCACCGGCGGCGCGCTCCTGCAAGCGGTGCCTTTGCTGGGCGACGCCTTCTTCGTCCTCTACGGCGATTCGTATCTCCCCATAGACTACCGCGCCGTCGAGGCTTCGTGGAAAACGAGCGACCAGCCTGCGCTCATTACGGTCTTCCGCAACGAAGGCCTGTGGGACACGAGCAATGTCGAGTTCGCCGACGGTCGCATCGTGCGCTACGACAAAAAAGACCGCACCCCCGCGATGCTGCACATCGACTACGGGCTCTCGATTTTCACGCGCGAAGTCTTTGCCGGACGAACCGAAGGCGAGCCGTTCGACCTGGCTGAAATCCAGCGCGACCTCGTCCTACGGGGAGAAATGGCCGGCTTTGAATCGGACCATCGGTTCTACGAAATCGGCTCCCACGCAGGCCTCGCAGAGCTCGAAGCATATCTCGCCAGCAAACCTTTCGCGACCTAGCCGCTACGAGCAGCGGCGGCGCAATAGAGACAGTCCACCGAGAGCCAGCAGGAACATGGAAGAAGGCTCGGGCACGACACTCACGGTTCCTTTCACGTAAAGAACGTTGACCGCTCCCCGTTCTTCAAACCGTTCTCGAGTGCGAGAAGTTGGTGATCTGTTCAAGAAAGAGGGAAACTCTCAACCGATTGGATCGATCCGCAAATCCCGCAGCGTCCGAATGTCCCCGACATCGACGTGCTTGAGCCTCCGCGCCCCGCTTTTTCGCTTCGGCCCAAATCGGTGTTTCTCGGTTTGAAATACCTGCTCCACAAATTCTTTTGTTCCAATCGCCACTCCATCGGTAAAGTATCGCACTTTGCACCGTAGCATTTCCCACGTGCTCAGTTTGCCTTTGGCTTTGATGACTTCTTGCACCCGTTCTTTGGTCATCCCCTTCCGGCTCCTTTCGCCGTTTTGCCCAGCATCTTTCAGCTCGGCGTCGCCATGGATCAGTTCGCGGTACTTTTCCAACGCTGCTTTGTGGCTCATCGGGATGCGTTGATGCGTTTCCACCACCGCTGTGAGCGCTGATTGCGCGGTGCGTCGTCCCGCCGTCGCTTCACCATACCCGCTCCAGCGGTAATCTTCCGGCTTTTCGACCATCCCCGCACGAATCGGGTTCAGGTCGATGTAGGCGGCCATTTTCATGAGCGCGTCTCCGCTTTGCACCAGCACGCTGCGAAACCGTCGCTCCCAAAGCGTGCCTTGCCGGGCGGCTCTTTTGTTATACCAGCCGGAGAACCGCTGTTTGAGTGATTTCATGAAGTAGCTCACGTCCCACATTCTTTTGAAGAAGGATTCCCTCAACTGCTCAGCCGCTTCATCCGCACCGATCTTGCGAAATTGCTCGAGCTGCCACCGCACTTGGATGAACGCCTCGACGCTGTAGATGCGCTTGATTTCCGCGAGGAGCTCTTCGTCCGACGGCATTACCTCCGGTCGCTTGGGCACTTCGAGCAGGATGTGGAAATGGTTGCTCATCACGAAAAAAGTCATCACGCGAACGTGATAAAACCGCTCATACTTGCGCATCATTTGCACAAACATTTCCTTTTCGGCATCCCCAAATATGAATCGCCGGTCCACCACACGCGACACGCAGTGGTAATACGCTTCGGTATGCTCGGCCGGTAGTTTGATTCGTCCAGTTCTCATTGTTCTCATTGTTTTTCGGATTGTTTCGCCCCCATAAAAGCCTCTTTCCCCAGCATTGCCAAGAATTTTTCTACTTTGAGTGTGACTCTTTGTTTTATGGATTGCCCTCCAGCAGGCGACTGTCCGCTCCGTAAAACTTATTCGGTGGCTCTATACACGTCTCTTTCTACGCGTTCCCTGGCACGACTCTCTCGCCGCTCTTGCCGCCTCCTATGCTTCGCTTTGATTCAGGAACTTGGACACCGTTGTTTACGCTTTGTTTTACGTTCTACTTTGAGTGTGACTTTTTGTTTACTCTTCGCTTTGTTTTTCGCTTTTCTCTACTTTGAGTGTGCCTCTTTGTTTTGCGCCTCTTTGTTTTGCGCGCGAAAGCTCGCCGCGCCTTTGAGTTTCATCGCGACGTGTTTGTGAGTCACGGCACCTTCGACGAGATGCACCTCGCTGTATCGCCTCGCCTCGCTTCGTTTTTCTACTTTTGTTTGCTACACTACTTTTGTTTGCTACACGACAGACTCATTGTTTTGCTTTGTTTTGCTCTCACTTTGTTTTTCGTGACTCTTTGTTTTTCGAGCCTCCGCACATCCGAGAATACTACTTGGCCTCTCATCTCCGTGTGGTAACGAATCGCTGTGCCGCAACCGCTCATTCCATCGAACCTCGCCCACGGCCGGATTTCAAACTCAGGAAGATAAGATGACTGCTCAAGAAATTCTCGACGAGCTTAGGCCGCTGGGCAGCGAGG
The DNA here is from genome assembly GCA_043719365.1 of Verrucomicrobiaceae bacterium. Lineage (GTDB taxonomy): Bacteria > Verrucomicrobiota > Verrucomicrobiia > Chthoniobacterales > Chthoniobacteraceae > SXWH01. Next base: position 6,875 of record JAYSTZ010000859.1, read on the forward strand.
GGTATAAGCGGGTGCTCTGTAATCACGGCATCCAAGAGCCGTGCTTCGGCGTCAAAATCTCGGAACTGCAAAAGATCCGCAAGCGCATCAAGAAGGACTACCAGCTCGCGCTCGACCTTTACGACACCGGCAACTATGACGCGATGTACCTGGCCGGGCTGATTGCCGACGATGAGCGGATGACGAAAATGGACCTTCAGCATTGGGCGAAAAAGGCGTATTGCCGCGCAGTTTCCGGAGCGATTGTCGCGGTGGTGGCGGCGGGCGGCAAGCATGGCTGGGAACTCGGCCTGGAGTGGATCGAATCAAAGGAGGAACTCATCGCCTCTGCCGGCTGGGGAACATTGCAGAGCCTTGTGTCCATCATAGAGGACGCCAAACTCGACCTAACCGAGTTGAAGCGACTGCTCCAGCGCGTGCAGACGCAAATCCACGCGGCCCCAGACACCGTGCGGTATCAGATGAATTCCTTCGTCATCTCGGTCGGCGTCTATGTGCAGCCGCTGACGGAAACTGCGCTGCAAATTGGCGAGAAAATCGGTCCGGTCACAGCGGACATGGGGAAAACGTCATGCCAGGTTCCTTTTGCGCCGGACTACATCCGAAAAGTGCAGCAACGCGGAACCATCGGAAAGAAGCGGAAGTCGGCGAAGTGCTGATAAAGTTCGGTGCAATTGCCGGTGATGGCTCAATTTGGGTGCACCCGTTCTTACTTCTTCCTCTTGCTCATGCTCTTGCTCTGAAAACCTCGATTCGAGCAAGAGCATGAGCAAGAGAAAGAAGTAAGATGCCAAACTGAGCGACTACCCATTTGACGGTTGAACTACCGTGGCGGCAGGCGGCACTCTATCGGTATGCCCATCTACGAATTCTTCTGTCCAAACAACCGCCGCATCTATTCGTTTTTTGCGCGAAGCCTCAGCTACGCGGATAAAGTGCCGCGCTGCCCCGAGAATCCCAAGTGGAAGATGGAAAAGATGCTCAGCTCTTTTGCCATCACGGGGAAATCCGAGGAACCCAAGGCCGGAGGGATGGGCGACGGCGACGATGCGCAGATGGACGCGGCCATGGATGTGATGGAGCGGGAGTTTGGCAGCATCGCGGATTCCGACAACCCCGACCCGCGGACCGTGGCAAAGATGATGCGCCGGATGGGCGAGCTGACCGGCGGCAAATTGCCCGCGCAGATGGAGGAAATGATCGCCCGGATGGAGAAAGGCGAAGATCCCGACAAATTGGAGGAAGAATATGGCGATTCGCTGGAGGGAATGGAAGATTTTGCCGATGGCGGGGAGCCGGGAGGACCGAAGGAAAAGCGCGGGTTCCGACGACTCCGCAAGATTTCGCGCGACCCTGGGCTCTACGAAATGAGCGAATGGGTCGGGCCTGCGTGAACTTTGCGACAGTGCTGGCGTGGAAGTCGCTGATGCAACATGCATGGTCACGGACGGCGCGGTCGATTACTCGAAGCTCCTTTTCCGCACCGAGCCTTTTAGCAAAATGGCTTCGGCGCGGCGCTTCCAACTGCTCTCGCAGGCCCGATCGGTGCGGTATTTTCCGGGCGACTACATTTTCAAAAAGGGTAAGGCCCCGTCCGAAGTGCTGCTGCTTTTGGGCGGCTCGGTGCGAATGCTCGCAGACATTCCCGGCACGGAGCAGCCCGTTCTCCTCGCCAGTTATGAACCCGGTTCCTGTGTAGGCTGGGACATTGCGCTGGCCGACATCTGCGGCGCTCAGGCGGTCGCGGCGGGAGAAGTCACGGGAATGCTCCTCGCTGCTCCGGCATTCTTGGAATTTGCCCGCTACGACAACGCATTGCGGGATACATTTTTGAACAAACCGAGTCACGTGGAAGTGTGGTGGGCTGTGCTCTCGGAGCTGCAACGGCGTAGCCTGCGACTCGAAAATGCGCAGCAGATTGTGGATATGATCGCGCCCGTTTGCATCACGCGCGACTGGCCCGATGAGGCGGAATCGATGGAGTCCAAGAAGAACCACAGTTGGGTCGTTTCCGGCGGCGAGGGCATCGTCCCGGGCACGCTCTGGGGCGATGGGAGCGGCGTTCTTTGGGCGCGACTAACGGGTGTCCCCAATGAGCAACTCGACCGCGCGATTCAGGGCCGCCCGCTCATCCCGGAGCAGCCGCTTCCAAAGCCGTATTCGCCAACGAAGGTGCCGGATAAATCGCCGGCGGCAGCCGCGGTGCCCGCCGCATCCCGCTCGCTGACCTTGAAGCGGTTCGCGTCCGGCGCGGGGTTTTTTGTTCTCAGCGTTGCAGCGGTGGCTGCGGGCCTTTGCGGATGGGCATCGCGACAGCCCACTCTGGAGACGATTACCACCAGCGGACGGCTCCATTTTTCCGGAGATGCGCACGATCTCAGCGCATCGGTGAGCGGAAAATTGACCGAGCTGCGCGTTCGCCCCGGCCAGCGGGTAGGAAAGGGCACCATCCTTGCAATCGTCCAGCCTCCAAAGGACGAGGCGAAGGCAAAAATGCTCGCCGAAACCCTCACTCGAGCAAATTCCCAGATTGAGTATTGCGACCAATTCCTAGCAGGGAACTCCACGCGTCTTGCCGACACGCCCGAGGCGATTTCAGGATACGTTCGGGACCTTCTTGTTTTGAAGAGCGATCATCGTGTGAAGAGTGCCATCTCGGCGGGTCGCACGGAGAATTCTTCGCTCACGAAGGATGAGCGAGCGAAAGTGGCGGCTCATTTTGACGCGCTCAAAGCGGACCGCGCGGCCCGAGTGGATTCAGCGCAGCAGGATTCCTCCATCAAACGGGAGGATCTCGTGGATGCCGAAGAGGCGCTGCGCGACGCCAAAGAGGAGCTGCGTTTGCAGACTCAGGCGGCTTCTGCATTGATGGGCCAGCGCGGCGACGAAGCAAAGATGGATGCCGCCTCGGCTCAACGCGCAATCGGCGTTTACAAAAGGACCGTCTCAGCCAGGGCGGATGCCGTGGCCCGGATTCACAAGGAAATCGCGTCGATCCGCGTTGCTCCGGCGGCCGCGGCGACTTCGACTCCCATGAATCTCGACAAGCTCGACGAGTCCATCCGCTCAACGACAAGGCGGATTCGAAGCTTTGCTGCATCGCTCCGGGTTCTCGCGGTGGAGACGGAGATTGCCATTGATGAAACGAACGCAGACTGGGCTCCGCGACAAATCATTGCACTTTATCCGGGTCTCATCACCGCTGCGGAAACTCTCGAACCGGGGGCTTCGGTGAATCCCGATACGATCCTCGGAAGAATGGTGACGCGGCAGGCTTGGGAGATCGAATGCCCAGGTCAGTCCATCCGCTTTTTGAAGCCCGGCCAGGACTTTAACATCGTCGCCGTCCGCACGGACGGAAGCCCTATGCGCATCAAAACCCGCTATGCCGGGTCTTATCCGGGAAAGCAGAAAAGTAAAACTCTCCTGCGCCACAACGCATCGGACGACAATTGGAGGGACGGCGGCGAGGTGCAATTGGAAGCCGTAGTGGTCACAGGAAACCTCCTTGACCGCTGGATGTCGAAAGTCGGGACCGTTTCACATTAGGGGGGCCGGCATCTTTTCGCTAAGAAGAGATGCAACTAAGCGTTGGAGTCTGACACCGGCAGGCTAATCTGACGCTCCGACTTTACGAACATGCACTGGCAACCATCGCCCGATTTTGATCCGCACTCAACGCCGCCCGAGGGCAGATTCCAGCGTTTTTGCTACTGGCTGGCAGGGGCTCGCGTCGAGACGCTCCAGCACTGTCCCGCCACCGAGCGCGAGCGGATCGCGGTGCTCGGGAGCACTGTTCTCATCCCGACGATCATGGGTTTTCTCGGGATGATTTTTTACACGAAGAGCCGCTTTCACGAGCCGCCGTGGTTCAGCATCATCCTCATCTCGCTGGCATGGTCGGCGGTGATCATGAACACCGACCGCATCCTTCTGGCGACCTATCGGCCTTTTCAGCCATGGTGGCGGCGTTGTATGCAGGTTTGCTTTCGATTCATGCTCGCGGGCGTGGTCAGCGTGGCAATCTCGTTCCCATTCTGCCTCGATCAATACCGCCCCGCGATCGTTCACCGCTACCAGACCGAACTTCAGGGAAAGCTGAACGCGATGCGCTCGGAGGAAGCTTCCGACCGCAAAGCGCTGCGGGATCGTCTGGAGGAAATCCGCGCCAAAAGCGAAACCGACCGCAAACAACTGACCGCCGATTACACAACCCAGCACGACGCGCTGACCGTGCAACTCCCCGATTTACAAAAGGCCATCGTCAACCCCGAGGCTTACGCCGACGTGCGAATGGAAGAAGAGCGGAAGAAAGCCGGAGAGCCTACATTTGTCGCTCCAGCCAGCGCGACCACGCGGAACATCCTTTCGCAAATCGATGCGCAGAAAGAGACTCTCGCCAAAACGAAAGGTGAACTCGAAACGAAGCAAGATCTCCACCGCCGCCTTGTCGAGGCCATCGCCCGCGAAGCACTTGGTCAGCCGAACGAATTCTATCCCGAAGTAAAAAAAGCCGGCGACGGCCCCCGCTTGAAAGACATGCAGGCCCGCGACCGCGCCACGGTCGCAGACGCAAACCGACTCGAGAGTGCATCCGTCGCGCAACAGGCAGCGCTAGTAGCGAACGATCGGCAACTCGCCGATGCCCGGCTTGCCGACAAAAACGCCTACCTCGACGGACTCGCGGCCCGGCGAGAAGCCTTTGTCGAAGAGGGAAAAGAGAAAGAGCGCATCCGCAAGGACCGCCTCGCCAAAGTCACCAAAGACATCGAGCAACTCGAGTCCGACCAAACCGCACGCCTCGAAAAATTAGCGCAGCACACCGCTACGCTGGAAGCGGATCAGGCCAGCGGCATGAGGCGCCATGATGAGACCTTCCTTCCCCCGATTGCCCGCGTGGAGCAGAAAATCAACGGCGTCTTTGATCCGATGGAGGAAACAATCGGGCTCTATAAAGTCATCTTCCAAACAGCGCCCGATGCCACGGACGACGAGCGACGCGAAGGCGGCTACAAATGGATGGCCGGCGCGTTTCAGTTCCTCGTGATCTTCGGCACACTCTTCGTATTGGACTTGGTGCCCATCATGGCAAAAATCTTCTCGCGCCCAGGACCCTACGACGTGCTCGTCGAACACCCGGAGTTTATCGCCAACGAGAATCTCGCCGCTTACAAACACGCCTACGGAAAGCATTACGGCGACACTTGGGAGGATGATGACACGCCAAGCGACAAGAAGCTTCTCAAGAGCCGGAAACTCACCCTCCGCACGCCCGATGAGCCAATCTAGCAAAAGGACACAGGACCGGAATCCGCGATGAGTCCGTGCTTCACAAGCATGGCGCGATAACGCTCGATAGCCGCTTTCCCGCGCTCGCCGACATCGAAATGAATGCACTCATTCAGGTAATAATGGCGGATTTCGTGTGTTGAGCATCCGTCCATATCGACGATGTCCGGGATTCGTTGGATGCCGCTTTCTTTCAGCGCACGGAGCTCGTTCGCGACGGCTGGCGGCACTCCGCTTCGCATCGCCCATAGTGCGAAGACGAAGGGAAGTCCGGTGCATCGTTTCCATTCCCAACCGAGATCGAGAATCTTCCAGTCGGCGTTCGCCTTGTTCATTCGGAAGTCGATGGCTTGGTTGCCAATCAGCAGCCGCGCGTCCCCTTCCACTCCGTATTCCGGATGAAGGCCGCGGAAGTCCGCGAGCATCACTCGCAACAAATGCGCGGAACTCAATGATGCGGGGTCGAGCGCGATTTTCCGGATACCGGATAGCTCGCCGCGATACGCGAGGAAGACGCTGAAAACGGGGCCATCCGAAGCGATGACCGCGCCGTCCACGAGTTGGTAGCCGGGATGCCGGAGCGTCTCGAACACCGGTACGAGAGCCACATCGAGTTGATCGGCGAAGAGCATTTCCGCGAGCACGGACGGGTGTTCAAACACGACGGCCCCATCGTAATCGCAGATGAGCGGACGCGAGTTCAGATACTGCACGCAGCCAACCCGCAGACGGTGGAGACCCGGATAACGATCGGCGATCATACGACGACCGGCTCCAGTTTGCGATACCACGTATCCCGGGCGACGGGCTCGCGCCCGGCCTCGCGGATGGCTTTCTTGAGCGCCGCGATGGACTGCCCCATCGGCGTGACAGCGCCCGCCATGTGGAAGATTTTCTCTTCAAAAATCGTGCCGTGCAAATCATCCACACCGTAGTTCAGCGCGACGGATGCCATCGGAAGACTGAGGCTGATCCAGTAGGCGGTGATGTGGTCGAAGTTATCGAGATAGATGCGGGAAACGGCGAGATTGCGAAGTTCATCGAACGCAGTCGCTCGGACGATGTGGCGCAGTTCAGGTCGTGCGCTTTCGCTTTCAAATGCAAACGGAATGAAGCTCATGAAGCCCGACGTCTCATCCTGCAATTCGCGCAGACGCTGAAGGTGATCGACCCGTTGCTCCAGCGTTTCGATATGCCCGAAGAGCATCGTCGCCGTGCTGCGCATCCCCATTTGATGCCAGGTCCGGTGAACGTCCGCCCATTCCTCGGCGGTCTCTTTTCCACGGCAAATCTGGTCGCGAACCGCGGGATCGAAAATCTCCGCGCCGCCGCCGGTAATGGCCTGCAATCCTGCATCCTTCAGCGTCGAGAGAGTCTCGGCGATGCTCTTTTTGAAGACGCGCTCCGCGAGATGGCGGATCTCCACAGCGGTGAATGCCTTAATGAAAAGCGCGGAGTCGAGCGCCCGCATCCGCGTGATGAGCTCGATATACCACTCCGCTTTTAACGAAGGATGAAGCCCTCCGACCATGTGGACTTCCGTGATTCCGACATCGAGCCCGCGCTGCACGCGATGCAGGATTTCATCCACCGTCATCTCGAACGCATGCTCTTCGTTTTTCCGCGCGCCGAATGCGCAGAACTGGCAGCGCAGGATGCAGTGGTTCGAGTAGTTGATGTAGAGATTGTGGATGTAAGTCCCAACGTTCCCGTTCTTCCGCTCGCGCACAACGTTCGCGATGATTCCGAGCGCATTCAGGTCGCGGCAGCGATAAAGCGCGAGGGCGTCCTCGTCGGAAATCCGCCGACCTTCGCACACCTTGTGGTAGATGGGTTTGAGTTCAGCCGGAATAAGTTTTTCGACGCGCATTTTGGTAGCTTGTGAAATATTTCACAAACGATACGCGCCGTCCATGGCTTTCGGCTGCGCGGAAACTACCGAGCCTGCGCCCAGCCGAGCGGCAGCTCTTTCGGGCGCGATGCTTCGAGCAATCCGAATGTCGCCTGCGCCGATTCCACGGTGACTGGGATCTTTTGATAGATGCGATTGATCACTACGTCCGTGAATCGACCGAGCCCGATGGCGGCGGTCGCTTTCAGCGCCTTCGCTTTTTCCGCTTCGTCGGCGCTAGAATAGCGGACGACTTCTTTGAGC
>JAYSTZ010000860.1:0-2403 GCA_043719365.1 Verrucomicrobiaceae bacterium
AGCCGGTGATCGAGCGACGAAGGGAGCGACAACCACCGGATCGCCGCACGCACTGGCAAACCCGCCCCGGCAGGGGCGACAGAACCCCGCTCAATCGGATGCAGCGGAGGGCCGAAGGCTCGCAATGTAATAGCGCAGGGTCAGCGACGAAGAAGCGCAGCCCTGGGTTCTGAGGGAAGAGAAGATGTAGCCCTAAAAGGGCGGCATTCTTCGCGTGCTCGGCGGTTCGATCACGCCCTTTCAGGGCTCGTTCCGTTTATCACAAGTGACCCAGGCCTGCGCTCCTGCGTCGCTTTGCCTGGGCTATTACATTGCCGGGCTTTCAGCCCTCCATTCGGCCCACTTTGAATACCCCTGAGACTTGTGGCTAATGCTCAGGGCGTCTCGCCCCCGAGCGCCAATGGCGCTCGCCGCGCTGCGACACTGCGTGTCGCGACGGGGCCGAGACGGCCCCGCTACTTTGATGGGGTGTTTTTGTTCGTAAGAACCGCACCCTTTTGAAGGCGAGCGCGGCTTTTGTCCTTGCGCGTTCTGCCTGCGGTCGGCGTAGCGTTTTCAGTGATGGATACACGACATGATTTGCCCGAACTGCTCGCGCCTGCGGGCCGCTGGGATTGCCGGCGCGCAGCCGTCGCCAATGGCGCGGATGCCATCTTCGACGACGGTTACCTCAAAGGCACGATGTGGCTGGTGAATCCTGCCATCATCCTGAAAAATTGGAATCAATTCGAAGTCGGCATCAGCCTTGAACTCAATGGCACTGGGCTCGCCAGCTGCGTTGATTTCCGCTCCAGATAGGAGCAGACCGAACAAGGCAAAGACCTCGTCGTCTGGCTGAACAAAACCATCGACCTGAATGTGGCGGACGAACACCGTGTGGAAGTCTCCATCATCCCAAAACCATAAAACGCATGAAACTTCTCATCACACTCGTTGCCCTTCTGTGCAGCCATTCTATTGCCGCGGACAAGAAACCGCTGCAAATCTACATCCTCGCCGGACAATCGAACATGCAGGGCCATGCGAAGATCAGCACGATGGAGGTCATCGGGATGGACCCAGCGACAAAGCCGATGCTGGCGGAAATGCTGGGCGCGGATGGGAAGCCGAAGGTCTGCGAGCGCGTGTGGATTTCTTCCATCAGCTGCTCGAACGACGACACGACCGAGCAGACGGGAAAGCTCACGGCTGGTTTCGGCGCGACGACCGAGAAGATTGGGCCGGAGTTCACCTTCGGCCTTTACATGCAGAAGTTCACCGACGCGCCGATTTTGCTCATCAAGACTTCGTGGGGCGGCAAGAGCCTGAACACGGATTTCCGCCCGCCAAGTGCGGGGCTGTATGGCTTCAACGAATCGCAACTCGCTGGTTTCGCAAAGCAGGGCAAGGACGTGGCCGCTATGAATGCCGATAAGGCGAAGGCGACGGGTGTTTACTACCGCCTCATGATCGAGCATGTAAAAAAGGCCCTCGCGGACCCGAAGCGCGTCGTGCCCGAATGCGACGCTGCGCAAGGCTACGAGCTCGCTGGCTTCGCGTGGTTCCGAGGCTGGAACGACATGGTGGACGGCGGCACTTATCCGAACCGCGACAAGCCCGGTGGCTATGATGCTTACAGCACGGCGATGGCACATTTCATCCGCGATGTGCGGAAGGATTTGAACACGCCAAAGATGCCGTTCGCCATCGCCGTGCTCGGTGTCGGCGGACCTACTGCCGAGTATGGCCCCGACCAGATGCGCTACAAACCCACGCACGAAAGTTTCCGCAACGCCATGGCCGCACCGGCTCAGTTGCCGGAGTTCAAAGGCAACGTCGCCGCGATTTTGGCGGAGAAGTATTGGGACGAGGAACTGACAGCGGCGAAAAAGAAGGACGGCGATATCCGGCAACATGCGAAGAAGCTCGCCGCCGAGAGCAAGCTGGCACCCGCCGATGAAAAAGCCGCGCTGGAAAAGTTGTGCGCCGAAGTTCTCACAGAGCGCGAGCGGACCCTGCTGGAGAAAGGAGTCTCGAACCTCGAGTTTCACTACCTCGGCTCGGCGAAAATCCTCGGCGGTGTCGGAAAAGGCCTTGCCGAAGCGGTCGCGGACCTCAATCACTTCAAGAAAGCAAACTGATGAAACTCTCACTCCTTACGCTCGCAATCATCGCCGCCCTCGTCGCACCGCTCCCGGCTACTGCGGCCTCGCCCAGCGAAAAGCTGACGATGCCCGACTTCACCAAAGGCGAAGCCATTCCCGCTAACGCGAAGCATGATTGGAATCTCGGTGCGACCGGCGCACCGGGCTGGATGTTTTGCGATAGGATGGTGACCTCCGATGCGCGGCAGATCGCCATCACCAAAGTCGAGAGCGGTTCGCCCGCCGATGGCCTCCTCGCGGTCGGTGATGTCGTGCTCGG
>JAYSTZ010000087.1:0-2019 GCA_043719365.1 Verrucomicrobiaceae bacterium
GTAACATCTGCGCCCGCCGTTGCGGAAGAACAGCTCGACGCTGAAGTAAAGCAGGTATTTGACCGCCGGTTCGGAGAACGAACTTGCAGTGAATCGGCCCGCGCCATCGTCTACCACCGTGATCGCAATGGCATCGTCCTCCGGGCCGCCGAAGTGTACCTCGTAATCCCGGAGTGAGGAAATCTTCATGGGTTTCAAGATGAGATCGTTTTCAACCTTGTCCTCCGCTTTCTCGGTGTAGCCGACGAATGCAGGAACGTCCGTCTCAACCTCAGTCACGGATGATGGGAGGAGCGAAATCTCTTCCACGTAAACGTCAGGTGTCTTGGATGTCGGCATAAATTGATCTCCGGCTGCAGCTTGGAAGTCGAATGTCTCAGGGCCGTGCGCAGCCGGGACACCGCGAACAACTCAGTCGTGGGCTGCTCGAAAAACTGGGATAAGCGGCTTCGTGACCCGCAGCAAACATTAAAGCTGAATGGAAGAGCGACGCCGCCTTGCCACCAATCACCTAGGGTGATAAATTGCTAGAATGCTCGCCAAATACCTCGCCGCGACCGCAGTGATCGCCATCGCTTACACATCCGGCTACACCGTTGGGAAACAGCAGGGACTTGCCGCTGTCCAAGACCGCCACGCTGAAAGCGCCAAAGTCATCGCAAAAGTGTCGCCGTCGTCTGGCGCAACGATCGAGCCGCAAAACAGTGTTCCAGCCCCTCAAAGTGACGGCTCCGACCGCAAGACCTACCACGTTTCGCCCAATCCGTGGGGCGGTTTCACCGTTGAAGAGGGGCGGGGAGATCCTCGCGTCAGCAAAATGCAGCGAATCGGCGGGGGATAGGGTGCCTTGATCCGTAAGTGCAGCGGCGCTGTTTTTCATCTCTGTAAATCCCCGATCTTTCCCCTTGCCCGTCCCGATCTGTCCGTTAGGGTCAACGTTCCATTTTTGCCGTCATAGGCGTACGCGTGTGCGTGTGCCCGGTGGAGGTGGGAATAAATCGGTAACCGTGGTTTGTAATCTGTAATAAATCAAAATGATTGAAATGAAAGAACTGCTCGCGAAGTCCATGCGTGACTTCAAAGAGGGCAGCATCGTGAAAGGAACCATCCTAGAAATCCGCCCGCGTGAAGTGCTGGTGGACATTGGATACAAGAGCGAAGGCGCAATCCCAGGCAGCGAATTCGATGACCTCGAAAATCTCCAAGTCGGAGATGAAGTCGAAGTTCTCCTCTGCCGCCTCGAAAATGATGACGGCATGGTCGTGCTCTCCAAAGAGCGCGCCGCCGCTAAGCAAAACTGGGAAAAAATCGTTGGCGTGTTCAACGCAGGTGGCCTCATCAAAGGCAAAGTCAAGGGCTCCGTCAAAGGCGGACTCCTCGTCAACATCGGCGTCGAGGCATTCTGCCCTGGCTCGCAGATCGACATCGTCCCACCCAAGGATCTTACCGGATTCGTCGGAAACACCTACGAATTCAAAATCGTCAAACTCATGGAAGACCGCCGCAACGTGGTCCTCTCCCGCCGCGAAATCATCGAGGCTGAGCGCAGCGAAAAACGGGGCGCTTTCCTCTCCGCGAAGAAGAAGGGCGACACCGTCAAGGGCATCGTCAAAAACCTCACCGACTTCGGTGCATTCGTCGATCTCGACGGTATGGACGGACTTCTCCACATCACCGATATGACGTGGGGCCGCCTGAACCATCCTTCCGAACTGCTCAAAGTCGGACAGGAAATCGACGTCGTCATTCTCGACATCAACATGGACAAAGAGCGCATCTCCCTCGGTCTCAAGCAGACCCTGCGCAACCCATGGGAAAAAATCGAAGAGCGCTTCGCAGTCGGCTCGAAAGTCAAAGGCAAGGTCACAAACCTCATGCCGTACGGCGCATTCGTCGAACTCGAAGAAGGCGTCGAAGGTCTCATCCACGTCTCCGAACTCTCGTGGACCAAGCGCATCGCTCGCCCGAGCGACGTGCTCACCATGGGCCAGGAACTCGAAGCGATCGTTCTCGGCGTCA
>JAYSTZ010000861.1:0-14308 GCA_043719365.1 Verrucomicrobiaceae bacterium
CATGGGCAACGAACATTTCGGCAGGCCCATCGGATGAATCGCCGCAGATCGTGTCGTTCAACGTCACCAGCACGAACCCTTCGTTGTTCTCCGTGCAGCCCGCAGTCGCCACGAACGGAACACTCACCTTCACGCCCGCCGCAAACGCGAACGGCGCAGTCACGGTGACCGTGACTCCCGTCGATAGCGGCGGCGGCAGCGACACAGGCGTTCCGCAGACATTCAGCATCACAGTAAACTCCGTGAACGACGCCCCGGTTGTCAGCTACGGACCAAACCAAACCGCGGTGTCCGACTCCGGTTCCCGCACGATTCCTGGGTGGGCTCTTGCCGCCCCGGCTCCTGCCGATGAAATCGCGCAGGCCATCACCTACGAAGTGAGCACGGACCATCCTGAGTTTTTCGCGACCGAACCGGCGATCTCGTCGTCAGGCACGCTGACGTTTGAGCCAGCCGAGGGTCAGAGCGGCACTGCCACCGTCACCGTCACGCCGCGCGACAACGGCGGCACCTCGAATGGCGGCGTCGATAGCGGAGCCGTTCACACATTTACCATCGATATCCTCGGCGGCGTCCAACTCGGCGGACGTTACGAAGGTCTGCTCCTCCCGGCCGACCACACCATTCCTTCGCACGGCGCAAACGGCACGGTGTCGCTGAAAGGCAGCACCGATGGAGCATTCACCGGCAAGGTGGCGCTTGAGGGCGTCAGCTACAGCATCAAAGGCATTTTCAACCGGGATGGAGCAGCCCGCTTTGGTGCGAGCCTCACCAACTCTCTCACCATCGCCCGCAAAGGGCAGACGCCACTTTTCCTCACGCTGCAACTTCGGACTGGCGGACTCGGCGACAGGCTTACGGGTATCGTTCGGGAAAACAGTTCCGACCTTTCACAGGTCGCTGCTTACCGCGTGATTTACAGCAAGACCAACCCCGTACCGACAACCATCGTGGATCCCGCGACGGACAAAGGCCACTACACGGCACTGCTCGTCTCGGCACCTGCACCCAATAACGGACTGTCGGCCAACCGCTATCCGCAGGGAGAAGGCTACGCGACGGCAACCGTGACAACCGCCGGAGCAGTCACTATCAGCGGTCGCCTGGCCGACGGAACGGCGTTCAAATCGAAAGGCAATCTCACCGACGGTGCCCGCTACGGTTTCCATATTCTGACGGATTCCAAGCGCGGCTCGTGCACGGGAATGATTACCTTTCAGGCGTTATCCGGAAGCGATTTCGATGCGACGAATGTGAACTGGTTCCGCCCTGCGAACAACCACTCCGTTTACTATCCGTTCGGCTGGCCGTCCGGCATCAGGACGCAGATCCTAGGCTCCCGCTACGTCTATACACCGGGCGTCGCAGTCCTCGCAGTCGGCAACACCGCCAGCGCGGAGCTGTCGCAAGGAAATTTGTCCGCGTCGATCGACCAGAACTTCAGCCTCAGCAGCGCAAACAAGCTGGTCGCCATCTCGCCGCCGAACCCGTTCACGCTCACGATCACGCCCAAGACCGGTATCGTCTCGGGAAGCTTCAAGGGAAGCTTCACCTCCACATTCGGCCTGCGCAAGACTGCCATCCACGGCGTCGTCTTCCAAAAACAGACGATCGCAGCGGGCTACTTTCTCGGCGTCACGGAAGGCGGCTCCTTCACGCTCGGCGCACCGATTCCATAGTTGCGTTTGAGCGTTGCCGCGGAGCGCAATCCCAGCGCACTCTCCGGCGATGAAATTTGGAATCTGCAACGAAATCTTCCAGGGCTGGTCGCTCGACGACACCTTCGGCTATGCCAAAAAGGCGGGCTACGACCTTGTGGAAATCGCGCCCTTCACCATCGCCAAATCGGTCACGTCCATCTCGGCGGCAGAGCGTGTGCGCATCCGTGAAAGCGCGGCACGCGCAGGGGTCGGCATCAGCGGACTCCACTGGGTTCTTGTGCAGGCGGAGGGAATGTATCTCACACACCCGGAAGTCGAAGTGCGCGCGCGGACCTCGGCGTATTTTTCCGAGCTGGTAAAATGTGCAGCGGACCTCGGCGGAACGCGCATAATCGTTGGCTCGCCAAAGCAGCGTAACATCATGGAAGGCGTGGAGCCCGAGCAGGCGTGGGTGTGGGCGACCGATGTGTTTCGCGATGCGGTGAAGCACGGCGAGGATCGCGGCGTCGTCATTTGCTTCGAGCCGCTCGCTCCGGCAGAGACCAACTTCGTCAATACCGCAGAAGAAGGCCTGCGATTCGCGGCGCAATTTGACAGCAAGGCGATGAGTATCATTCTCGATGTGAAAGCGATGTCTTCCGAGGCGAAAAGCATCCCTCAAATCATCCGCGAGAGCGCCGGGAAGTTCGAGTATTTCCATGCGAACGACGCCAACCTGAAAGGCCCAGGCTTTGGCGATGTGGACTTTCACCCGATCGCCGCGGCGCTGCGGGAAACCGGCTACGACGGCACGGTCAGCGTGGAGGTCTTTAAGTTCGAGGAAGGCCCCGAGGTCATCGCGAAACAAAGCCGCGAGTATTTGCGAAAGACTTTCGGCGAGTAGTCCCCATGTTTCGCTTTATCCACGCCGCCGATCTGCATCTCGACAGCCCGCTCCGGGGACTCGAAGTCCACGAAGGCGCGCCCATCCAAGTGTTGCGCGGGGCGACGCGGCGGGCTTTTGAGAATCTCGTGGATCTCGCCCTCAAAGAATCCGTCGATTTTCTGCTGATTGCCGGCGACGTCTATGACGGCGACTGGAAGGACTACAGCACCGGACTTTTCTTCCGGGGACAGATGGTGCGCCTGAAAGAGAAAGGGATTCCCGTGTATGTGATTTCCGGGAACCACGATGCGGCCTCGGTAATTTCCAAAAGGCTCGCGCTGCCTGAAAATGTGCGCGTATTCTCGACCCGCGCTGCGGAATCGCTGGATGTGGAAAATCTCCCGGTCGTGATTCACGGGCGCGGATTTCCGAATCGAGCAGTTCCGGAGAATCTGGCTCTGGAATATCCTTCCGCCGTTTCCGGCAAGTTTAACATCGGGCTCCTTCACACGAGTCTCAACGGCGCGCCGGGACACGACACTTATGCGCCTTGCTCGGAGCAGGATTTGCGAGCGAAAGGCTATGACTACTGGGCGCTCGGACACATTCATCAGCCGTCCGTGATCAGCGAGGAACCGTGGATCGTCTTTGCCGGAAATTGCCAGGGTCGCCACGTCCGGGAAACGGGGCCGCGCGGATGTCGGCTCGTCACGGTGAGCGATGAGAACGTAATCGACAGCGCCGAATGGCAGACGCTCGATGTCGTGCGTTGGTCCGTGGTGGAAGTGGATCTTTCCGAAGTCGAACGGGAAGCCGATGCACTGCGGTGTATTCGAGCTGCGTTGTCCGATGTGATTGAGAAAGCGGATGGGCGGCTCGTGGCCGCGCGGGTTCATTTGACGGGAACGACTCCGCTGCACGGAAGCCTGCACCAAAAAAGCCAGCATTGGCGCGCGCAGTTGCTCGGATTTGTGCAGGATTTCGGCGAGGAAGCACTGTGGATCGAACGGATGACAACCCGCACGACGCCGATTTACGACGTGGCGCTACTGGCGGAACGAGATATCCTGACCGGAACGGTTTTAAAAGCTCTGGAGCAGGCAACGCATCAACCGGAATCAATGCCGGATGATATCGCCGAAATGCTCGACGTGCTGCCGCCCGAAGTTCGTGCGGAGGTTGAGGCTGAATGGGCATTATCCAACCGGGCGGAGCTCATGGAAGAGGTTCGTGCCATCATTTTGGAATCGCTCGAAACGAAAGGAGAAATCGCCAAATGAGATTTCACCGTCTGCACATTCCGGCGTTCGGCCCGTTCACCGACATGGATTTATCGTTTCCGAATACAGGCCACGATTTGCATGTGTTTTACGGCGAGAACGAAGCAGGCAAAAGCTCCCTTCTCCGCGCCATCCGCGACCTGCTGTTTGGTATCCATGGGCAGTCCGCGGACAATTTTCTGCACGACTACAAAAACCTGCGCCTGGCTGGCGAGATAGAGAATCGAGCGGGACAGCGGCTGAGTTTTCAGCGCCGCAAGGGGAATAAGAACACGCTGCTCAACGAAGCCGGAGAAGCTCTTCCTGACACCTCGCTCGCGCCGTTTCTCGGCAGCGTGGACGCCTCGTATTTCTCAACCATGTTTGGCCTCGGGAGCGCGGAGCTTCGCGAAGGAGCGGCTCAACTGCTGCGTGGCGAGGGCGAGATCGGCACTGCACTTTTCTCGGCCAGTCTGGGAGGCACCCCGATTCAGCGCGTCGTTGATGCGCTCACTGCCGAATCCGATTTGCTCTTTAAAGGACGAGCAGGTTCATCGATCCGCAAATCCGCAGGAGCTTTCAAGGACCTCGTTAAGCACAGTCGCGACTCCGCACTCGGCGCAGATATATGGGAGCAACTGGAGAAGGAAATCGCCCATGCACACTCGGAGCGCGAGCGGCTGGAACTCGAAATTGCTGCGTACGAACGCGAGGCCGATTGGGTGCGCCGATGCGAGGACGCGCTCCCGAGCATCGGGAAACTGAATAGCGAGATGACGCTCCTCTCGGACCTGCCGGAACTCCCAAATGTGGCGAACGATTTCGCGCTGCGGGCCAAAGCTGCGTGGGCTGGCGTCGGCGACTCGGCTCGTCATGTGGAATCGCTCACCGCGCAAATCGCACAGCTCGACACCAAGCTCGGAGCATGTGCCACTTCTCCGCATGTGCTGGCTGTTGCCGATGAATTGGATTCACTCCATCAGGATTTGGGCGCGTATCTCGCAGGAAAAAAGAACCGGACAAGTCTGCAAGTCAGGATGAGCGGAATTGAGCCGTCTTTACTGAGCGGGATGAAGTCGCTCGGAATTCAGGGCGCTCTTGAATCGCTCGAAGAATTGCGACTCGGAAGCGCTGCCCGACTCCGCCTGAAGGCTGCTGCGGAAGCCATGAGCGAGACGAGCCGTCAATGCCTCGAAGCCGGGAGCAAACTGGAGTCGCTGCGAAACGCAATCGAAACACACCGGCGCGAATTACAGGCGTTTCCAGAGGTGGACATCGAGCCCCTTCGACAGGCACTCATAGTAGCGTCGGAAGCCGCCGAATCCCACAAGACACTGGACGCAAGCCGCTCCGCAGTCGAAAGCCTCGCCCGCAAAATGAAAGACGCGCAGGCGCTCGTGAAGGGTGCGCCGCCGGAGCCGGATGGCGTTGCGCAGCTTCCAATTCCGTCGATGGCGACCATTCGCAAGTTTAGGGATCGATTTGCAAAGCTGGAGCAGGACGAAAAAGCGGCGGCCAAGAAAGCCCGTGAAGAGAAAGGAAAGATCGCGAAATTGCAGGAGGAACTCGTGCGACTGGAGCGGCGCGGTGAATTGCCGACCGAAGCTTCACTGCTTGCTGCGAGAGAGCGGCGTGACCGTGGCTGGGGCTTACTACTTAAAGAATGGAAAGGCGCAGGCACCACCGAGTCCCTCGATCCGAAACTGCCGCTCGAAGAGGCATTTCCAAAAGCCATTAAAGCCGCAGACGACATCGCGGATCGACTGCGCCTTGATGCGGATGTGGTGGCGCAAGCAGAGGAAAAGAGAATCCAGATTCTCGCGAGTCAATCAGCCACCGAGTCAGCCAAAGCGGACAACGATGCACATCATGCAACGAAGCGCGAGTGCGAGGATGCATGGAGGTCCGAGTGGGCGTTTGTGGGGATTCTGCCTGGTTCGCCGGATGAAATGGAGGAATGGCGCGAGGCATGGATGGAATTTCGGGGGACGCTCGCAAAACTCCGCGAAGCCGAGGACGCGTTTCGCTTTAAAACGCTCCAGACTCAAACAGCAACGGATGCGCTGGCCACCGCGCTGAAGGAATCCGCGAGCAAACCGTTTGCCGTTCTGTTTGAAGCCGCGCGGAAGCAAGTGCAGCAAGCGGAAGAGTCCACGGGGCGACGGAAGCAAATCGCCGTGCAACTAGAGAAATCCCAAACGGAACTCGACGCGCTGGAACGCAAACTCGAAGGCTTTGCGATGGCGCTTTCGATTGCGGAGGCGAACTGGAAAAGCGAAAGCGCGTCTGCAGGTTTACCTGTCAACACGCCGACTGACTCCGGACTGGTGCTGCTCCAGGAGCGGACTGAGCTCATCGCGAAATTTGACCAATGGAAGGAGTGCTCCGGGGAACTGGGTCGGACATCGGAGGCTCTTGATGCTTACGAAGCGAGAGTATCCGAAATGGCCACACAATTGGGCATGACACCGGACGGCACAGAGGCGCGGGTCGCCGCTCTTTGGAAATCGCTATCGTCCGCGCGCACCGCGCAAACAGAATACGAACAACTGGCCTCCCAAATCAAAGGGACTACTGAAAGCCTCACGCTCGCGAGACAGAAGGAGGCGCAGTCGCGTCAGTCGCTTGATGAGCTGATGAAACTGGCCGGAATTCATTCCGCAGATGAGCTGGAGCCGCTGCTTGCGGGGCTGGAGAAGCGATCCGAAATCCGGAGCCGTCTCGACGCCCTGCGCTCAATGCTCGGAGGTCTCGCGCGGGGAGCGCCCGTGGAGGAATTCATCTCTCGTATTCAGTTGGAGAACGCGGAGGAACTTCCGCAGCGCCGGGCGCGAGTTGAGGCGGACAAGACCGTAAAAAAAACGGAGTTGCAGGCGGTTCGCGACTCCTTGGCCGAATTGAATCGGAAGCGCGACGAGCTCGCCAAGGCCGGTGATGCTGCCGCGGATTTCCGTCAGCAGGCGGAATCAACAGCTGCGACGATGAGGCAAGACGCATCGCGATTTGTCCGCCTGAAGCTCGCCGCCCACTTTCTGCGCGTGCAAATCGAGAAGTTCCGCGAACAAAACCAAGGGCCGCTGCTGGAGAAATCGGGGCGGATATTCAGCCAGATTACACGCGGTGCTTTCGACGGGCTCACCGCGGAGTTTAATGAACACGACGTCCCGGTGCTTAAAGGACGCAGGGCGGATGGCACGAGCGTGCCGGTGGACGGAATGAGCGAGGGCACACGCGATCAACTCTATCTCGCGCTGCGCATCGCCGCTCTGGATCGTCATCTTGAGAATCACGAGCCGATGCCGCTCGTTCTCGACGACCTGCTCATCACTTTTGATAACGCCCGATCCGCTGCCATCCTGCCGCAACTCGCGGAGCTTTCGAAACGCACGCAGATCTTTCTTTTCACGCATCACGAGCATCTCGTCGAGCTGTGCAGGCAGAGCCTCGGCGAAGGGAACTTCCATCTTCACTCGCTGCGGAAAAACAATTCCGCCTGATTGGCCGTTGCGGAAATCTCCAATTTCATCCCTTCTCTTCGCATCATGAAACGACGCACCTTCCTCGGACTCACCGCGCTGGCATTTCCAGCGATCATCTCGGCGCAATCGCCCGCACGTAAAATCCGCGTCGCCGTCATCGGAATGGGCGGGCGCGGAATGGCGCACGCGGCCACGCTGGCAAAGCTGGATGGTGTCGAAGTTTCCCACGTTTGCGACCCGGATGAAAAGCGCGCCGCAGCCGCCGCTGCTACAGTGAACAAAGCAACCGGGAAAAGTCCCGCAGCCGTTCTCGATTTCCGCAAAGCGCTCGAAGATTCGAGCATCGACGCCGTTTCCATCGCCACTCCGAACCATTGGCACGCGCCCGCCGCAATCCTCGCGATGGCTGCCGGAAAGCACGTCTATTTGGAGAAGCCCTGCTCGCACAATCCACACGAAGGCGAATTGCTCGTCGCCGCCGCGCGCAAGCACAAGCGTGTCGTCCAGCACGGCACGCAGCGCCGTTCGTGGAGCGGCATCCGCGAAGCAATGGGACGTCTCCGCTCCGGCGAACTGGGCCATGTCCGCTCCAGCCGCGCGTATTACTTCAACAGCCGCCCCACGATCGGAAAAGGAACACCCGGTCCGATACCCGAGGGGCTCGATTGGTCGCTGTGGCAAGGTCCGGCACCCGAACGGGAATTCCGCACCAATTTCCTGCATTATCATTGGCACTGGTTCTGGCATTGGGGCAACGGCGAACTCGGCAACAACGGCGTCCACATGCTCGATCTCTGTCGCTGGGGCTCGGGCGTGGAAATGCCGGAGCGCACCGTCAGCGCAGGCGTGAAAGCCGGCTTCCCCGAGGACGATCAGGAGACCCCCGACACGAATACTGCGACGTTCGATTTCAGCACGCCGCAAGGCCCCGTGACGATCTCTTGGGAGTGCCGGAGCTGGATGAACAAAACCCCGCTCGACCCGCAGCACGACGTCGCGTTTTTCTGCGAAAAAGGCACGCTGCTGATCACCGGCAACGCCTATACCATCCACGACCTCAAGGGCGTCAAAACGGGTGAAGGCAAAGGAACAGGGGGCGATGAGGGACATTTCCAAAACTTCATCGACGCCATCCGCGGCAACGCAGACCTCAACTGCGAAATCGAAGAGGGACACAAGAGCACGCTCCTCTGCCACCTCGGAAATTCCGCCCTCCGCACCGGCGACGCGAAGCAACTCTGGAAGCGCGAGTATCGCCCTGGATGGGAGCCCGTCGTATGACAACACCCACACCGCTGGGCGTCGGCCCATCCATCGCAATCGGCGCTCCATTTGGGCGCGTCGATTGCTCCACCTCTACGGACGGACGAGCGACCGTCATCCTCCACCGCCTCACCGGGGAAAAGGACCGCGAACACTACGGGCCGCGTGAACTGCGCGATGACACCTGCGCCGCGCTGGAAAAGACCGGGTGGCCGGCTCGCTGGGGCCTCGGCGGAGTGTGCGTGGAAATGGAGGACGCCGCGAACTTCGCCATTGCCGGATACACATGGTTCACATTCGACCTCTCCCCTCACCTCTTTCCTTTTGCCGATGAAGCCACGCTCGACACGCTCGACACCCGCATCGTCGCGCTCGAAGACATCGGCTGCTACCCGCTCGGCTGGCACGAAAAGCACCTTGCCGACGGCATCGACGAAGAAACTCTCGCCCGCGCTGCGGTGAAATTCGGTGCTGCACTGACCCACGCAGAGCAACTCCAGCAAACGCTCCGAACCGCGTGGAGCGGACGCGGCGATTTGCCGGATATTGAAATCAGCCTGGCTCGCGCACTTCGCCGGACCACCGCGAGCGAGCTGCGCTTTCTCACCACCGAGCTTAAACGACGCGGCATTCACGCAAACGTCGTCGCGCCTTGCCTCGGACCCGATTTCCAAGCGGGACTTCAGGCTGAAGTTCCGCCTGACATCGACGGCTTCGCGGAGATCCTCGGCAGCATCCGTCTTGCAGCACCGGGAGCCTCGCACACCGACCAATCGGAAACAGCATTCTTCAGCGCCCTGCGCCATATCGCGGGATCGGACGCTCCGTTCTTTCGTGAACTCCTTCTCGCCGCCCGCGACACCTTCCCCGTCGTCCGTGGAGACTGGCATCTTTCCGTCGCCGAAGACGAGATTCACATGATGCCGCAGCCCGATGACGACGCTCTCGCCAGCACCTTCCTCGATCACCCGCAAGGCCGGCAGCTTCTCATTAGCACTTGGGACGCAGTGTGCGAAACGCATGGCGACTGCATTCGGCGGGCGTTGCGGCTCTGACGCTTCGACTCAGGGTGTGATTAATTCTACTTTGTTAGCGATTTGAAACCGCAAAGACACGATTAACGCAGAGAATGATAATCTGCGGAGATTCTCTGCGGTTCTTTCCAACGGGGTCTCGGAAATGTCACAAAGCAGAATCAATAGTGGGAGGATGCGGCAGACGGTGGCGCACGGACGGGAACGGCCCCAAGGAGGGGGAACGTCTCGTTCCCCTGAACCACGAAGTGGTTCCCCGAGCTGCTCGCAGTTTAAGAGCGGCGCTTTGCGCCTCTGGGGAACGGGACGTTCCCCCTCCTTGAGGGCTTTCGCCCTTTTGGTGCAGTTCCCATTGCAATCCGGTTTTGATCACACCCTTCGACTCACGTAACTCAACGTCCCCCTTGCCAACGCGCCGAAGATTCCTATTCTCCGCCGCCTTATGGCAAATCCAACTACCGAGAAACATGAATTCCAGGCTGAAATCGCGCAGCTTCTCGACCTCGTGGTTCACTCACTTTACACTGATAAGGAAATCTTCGTCCGCGAGCTCGTGAGCAATGCGGCGGATGCTTCGGAAAAGCTGCGGTTTCTGAAGACCAGCGGCGCGACAATCGCCAATGCCGACGTAGAGCCTAAGATCACCGTCACCACCGACGAGACCGCGAAAACCATCACGTTCACCGACGCCGGCATCGGAATGACGCACGACGAACTGATCGAGAATCTCGGCACCATCGCGCACTCGGGCTCAAAGGCGTTTCTTCAACAACTCAAAGACAAGAGCGCCGACGGCAAAGTCGATGCGACGCTCATCGGCCAATTTGGCGTGGGCTTCTACTCTGCCTTTATGGTGGCGGATAAAGTGGTCGTCTATTCCAAGAGCCATATCCCCGGCGAACAAGGCTGGATGTGGACGAGCGACGGGCGCACCGGCTACGAGATCGAGCCCGCAGACGACCTGACGCGCGGCACCAAAGTGGTCGTTCATTTGAAGGAAGCAGATTTCGCGAGCGAATGGCGCGCCGAGAGCATCATCAAGCGGTATTCGAATTTTGTCTCCTTCCCCATTGAGTTGAACGGCAAGCCCGTGAACACCGTGCAGGCCATCTGGATGCGCAGCAAGAGCGAGGTGAAGGCCGAGGAATACGACGAGTTTTACAAATACCAGTCGCACGATACCGACGCCCCGCAATACCGCCTCCACTTCACCGCCGACGCACCGCTCTCGATCCGCGCGCTGCTTTTCGCACCAGCGAAAAGCACGGAACTCATGACCATGCGGCGCGACGAGGAGCACCACGTGGATCTTTACTGCAAGAAAGTGCTCATCGCGTCGCAGGCCAAGGGACTCTTCCCGGACTGGCTGCGCTTCCTGCGCGGTGTCGTGGACAGCGAGGACCTACCGCTGAACGTATCCCGCGAGACGATGCAGGACAGCGCGCTCCTCGGCAAACTGCGCGACGTGCTCGTGAAGCGCTGGCTCAAGTTCCTCGACGAAGAAGCCAAGGCGGACTCCGATAAATACGCCGCCTTTTTCCGCGAACACGGCCATTGCCTAAAGGAAGGCGCAAGCATCGAGTGGGGCGATAAGCGGGACGGAATCGCGAAGCTCCTGCGCTTTGATTCCAGCGCCATCGAGTCGGGCAAGCTCACAAGCTTTGCCGACTACGTCACGCGGATGCCGGAGGACCAAAAAGAGATCTACTACCTCGCCGCCGCCAGCCGCGAATCCGCCGAGGCCTCGGCCTTGTTCGAGGTCTTCCGCGAGAAAAAATGGGAGGTGCTTTTCCTGAGCGACGCCCGCGACGAGTATGTGCTGGAGCACCTTCGCGAGTTTGACGGCAAGAAATTCGTCTCCGCCGAGAACGCCGATGTGAAGCTCGACAAGGAAGCCACCGGCCTCGACGCCGATACGGCAAAAAGCCTCGCCGAATACGTAAAGACGACGCTCGCTGATCGCGTCGGCAGTGTCCGCACGAGCCAGCGACTCGCGAGCAGCCCGGCCATCGCCAAAAACGGCGACAGCGAGATGACGACGAACATGCGTCGCATGATGAAAGCAATGAACCGTGATGGAGACCTTCCACCGTCCGCGAAGCCAGACTTCGAACTCAACCCCGACCACCCGCTCATCGTGTCGCTGGAAAAGACACGCCACACCGACGCCACGCTCGCCGCTCAAATCACCGAGCAGATTTTCGATCAAAGCCTCGCGGCAGCGAATCTGCTCGACGACCCACGCTCCATGCTCGCCCGAATGACAGCCCTGCTCGGCACGCTCATGGCAGGAAAGTAGAAACTCCCCGCCGGGATATTACTTACTTAGCAGGCTATTGGAAATCCAAGCGCTGCATTATTTTGTCCGCAGATTCGCGCAGATTGGATTGGGCAGAGAGCCATCTGCGTAAATCTGCGAAATCTGCGGACAGAAATGTCTGCGTGAATCGTTTTTTCAACAGGCTTCTAGAACCGGCAGCAAGGCGGATTGCTCAGCAGCGGAAAAACGAAGAACGGGGGCAGGCAATAAAAAAGAAATGAACTACTTCATAAATTGCCATTTGTTATTCAATTGTGACGCTTCGTATTGCTCGTCTCTACTGCTGCCTCTTTCACCAAATGCTCGATTCCATTTCTTTTTTATCGCCTGCCCCCCGTTTCATGTGAGCCCGTTTCCACAAACAGTCGTCGAGGCTGTGTGCCACGCAGGAGAGTCCGATGGTCTCAAAAAACTATATCTCTTCGCCAAGGCGGCGGATTTCGAGCTCGGTGAAATCCACCGTAAAGCCCGATGGAGGATTCACGCTTCCGAAGCCGATATGCGGATACTTTGCCGCGTCGAACGGCGTGGACGGAAAATCCTTAAAAAGCCACTGTTCGTTGAGCGAAAAACTGACGGTCTTTTTTGAGCACTGCATGTGGAATGTCCCCGCGTCTGGAATCGCCACGGACTTCCGGCGGTCGTCTGTAAAAGACTTCCTGAGATAAGAGAGGTCGAGGTAACCCGAGCCGTCGGGATTCAGCCAGACTACAAAGCGCCGCATGTCTCTTTCGAATGTGCTCACTTCTAGGGCGGAGTGCCCAAAGATGATGCTGAACTCACGGCGCTTACCTTCTTTTACCGGAGAGACTTTATAGCGCCCTCTAAGCTCAAATTTCCCCGGTATCAAGCCCTCGAAGATGATTCTCGCGGCCTTGGCGTCGCTCCGCATTTGCATCGCGCCGTCTGTAAAGTTCCAGTTACCCGAAAGGCGGCTCCACCCTGGGTGTCCGGGCAAAAGTGGGATTTTCGTCCATTTGCCCGTGGCGAACTTCCGCTCAAATTCCACTAAACCGATCTCTCCGCCAATGTAGGGGGCTGCGCTTTTGGGGGACTTCGCTTTTGCACGCTCGTAAGCAGCCGTAGCGTCGTCCCATTTTTCGTTGATTCGCGCTTCTCGCGCCGCGAGGAAATCTTCCCGGCCCGCGCCACCGAGAATCCGGGATTCATTCAGCATCGTGGTGATTCCCGTTTCCACGCGGTGCAGCCAATAGGCGGCTCCACCTTCGAGCGGGATGGTGCCCGTCTCCATGAGTTTCGCGGCGCGCTCGTAGTCCCCGGCGAGCCAGGCATAGACGCCTGCGAGCCCTTGCTCGTCGCTTTTCGCTTTCGCGTCTGTGGCGAGGGCGATGGTTTCGTCGAAGTATCGCGCGAGCCGTTTGCGCACATCCGGGTTGGCGTAAAGCACCTGCCAATCCGGCATCTGGTCGGCGATAGAAGTGAGCGCTTTTAGAAACCACTGCGGGACACCGGTATCGTGCCTGCCGGTATCCATACACGCCTCGCCAAACGCAAGCAGATGCGTCCAGCTTCCACCCCATTTAGGCTGTATCGCGTTCATAAAGAAACTGTAGGCGGGCGTCCAATCGAGCCGCGCCTCAATTGCTCGGTGAAACCACCGCTGGAGTTCTTCGATGTTCGAGGAATCCAGCCCCATCGTGACCGGGATCATCCCCGCCGCCGCATAAGGAACTTCTGGATTTTCCTTCCACGCCCAGACCAGCTCTTCGCGGGCTTTTTCGAGATGCTCGCGAAAGCCCTCCCACCCTTTCTCGGTGACTGTGGATGCAAGTCCGCCCCCGCGCGCTTTCCATGCGAGCTTCGTTTCCAAACGCCCCGTCAGCGTGGACTTCGCCCAGCGGGGCAATGCCGAGCCCTCGAAAGCTTTTGCCATCTCCGACTCCAAATCCGCCTCGAACACCAGCTCGAAAAACCGGGACTGCTCTTCGATCGTCGCTGCCGCGTCCTCCTCTCGGAGGTTTTCTTTTGCCAGCGTCTCTTTGAACCACCCGAGCAGTTGCGCCCGCACCTTTTCGTCTTTGCTTTCCTGTTCCCGCATCTCCGAACGCGCCCAAAGCCCGATGCCGCCGTAGAGCGCCGGGTCTTTCATCGCCTTCTCGTAAGCATTCGAGAACCAAACCGCGTAATCATTGCCGATGGCCTTCGCTGTGATACCCATCCACAAATAAACGAGCGGGTCTTCGCAGCCTTTCGGGTAAAGGCCATAGCCCTCCATCGCGATAGGCTTCGCCAAAGCTCCCGGCACATCGGCGAGATACGCAGCGGCCTTCTCCAGAAAAGCGATAGCGGCCTCTGTGTAAGGCTTATCCTTCAGCCGCGCTTTCGCGGGCTCAATGTATAGACGCCGATACAGCGCGAGCTTCCGCGCCGACTCCGCAGCCGCATCTCTCGCCTTCGGTTTTGGAA
>JAYSTZ010000862.1:0-2402 GCA_043719365.1 Verrucomicrobiaceae bacterium
TCATTCTGAACGGAGTTCCGGGAGGCTTTGCGACCGGAACGCAGTGAAGAATCGCTGACTGTACCGCGGGCGGAGGCGGTCTGGTGAATTGCGCGCGCGTTCACAGCCCGCCGCCTCCGCCCGCGGTCCAGTCAGCGATTCTTCATTCCGCCTTTGTCGCAAAGCCTCCAAAGGCTCCATTCAGAATGACGGTATGGTTTTTTCGACGCCTCACCGGTCCTTTTGCAACTCCTTGATGATCTTGTCGAAGATGTCCGCAATCTCGCCCCGCTGCTGCTGCTGCTCGCCGAGCTGGCGTTGGAAATAGTCGTACGTCAGCCGCGGCTGCGCCGCCATCGTGTCGGAGCGGCAGGCGACCTTGAGAAACGAGAGGAAGTTCTGATCCACCGTCGCCGCGTCCTTCGGATTGAGGCGCTTTTTCTTGTCCCCCAGCCATTGGTCGATCCGCATCTTGATCGCCGGGTTGCTGTGCGCGCCGGGCGTGACGCGGCCTTTGTGTTTGGAAAGGTCGATGAGGAATCCGTCGAGGTCGCCCGTCAGCGTCTCAATGGACTGCACCTCCGCCGCCTGCGCGTAAAAAGCCGGCCAGTTCACCGGCTGCCAGGTCTTCACGCTGTCGAGCCGGTAGCCGAAGCGGCGGATGACCGGCACCTTCAGCACTTCCTTCGTGGCCGCATCGTACTTTTTGATCGAGAGATAAGTCGCCACGCCGATGACTTTCCCCGTCTTCAAATGGATGATCGGGCTGCCGCTGTTGCCCGGTTGAAACGGCGCATCCACCTCCACGAGTTGCGGCCCCACACCCACGACCTTTCCCTTGATCGTATTGATCACGCCCGCGCCTTCCGAGTTGCCGAGCACCACGATCTCATCATCAATCGTTACATATTGATCCACGCCCACCATGACATCGAAAGAGGTGCCGCCCGGCCCGAGCTGCATGCGGAAAACATCGTGCCCCACGGCAATCGTCGCCGCACCGCCCGTGACCTTCGTTCCATCCAGCGACTTGAACCCCGCGCCTTTGATTCCCGCCGCGACATGCGCATTGGTAAAAAGGAAATTCGCCTCGTTCAGCCGCGCCACAAACCCGCTCCCCGACCCATCCGCCCCGGTGACAAAGACGAGGCTGTTGCGGTATGTTTTAACGAGGTCACGCGACGCCGAATCGCCCCCTAACGAAACCGCGACTGCGGGCTGGGTGGGTACCGCTGGAGAAGCTGTTCGGTCGTAGCTGTAGGTAAGGTCAAAGCGCAAATCGCCGCCGTAACCGAAGTAAAACCTAATCTTCTTCGCGGCCTCTAAAGAGTCTTTGGACTCCCAAAATTGCTCGGTGTGGCTGCCGTCGTGGGTGTTGCCGGACTTTCCGTACTTCTTCTCAAGCGACTCAATAATGGCGTGGGATATTTGCTCGCATATCCAACCTTTTTCATTCTTTACGTCGCGCCGGACGAGTTTGACGACGCCCTTCGTGAACTTTCCGCTCACAAAATCGAGTTCCCATCGCTCGACGGGATATGTTTCAAACGTGCCGCCCGTGAGCACGATGCGATCAGGTGTATCTTCTTTTACGATCGCGCCGGATGACAGCGCCAGGACGCGCTTGGCTTCATCCGGCGTGGCGTTCCACGGGATGTTCAGAAATTGGATCGCCGATGGTGAGCCCGGCTTGTCGGAAACAACCGGTTCCTTTGTCTTAAACGAATCCGCCCCGCGCGCACCGCAAAGCGCGAGGGAGCACAGGATGAGGACCGCGGGGAGTTTCATAGGTGCCGACGAGAGGCGAGGAGAGTTAGCCGAAGAAAGGGAGGCGCGGAAGTTGAAAGATTTCGCGGGCCGTGCCCGAGAGCAACGCCAACGGCGTTTCGTCCTCCAGCCCAGGGTTGCGAGGCACGAGCTACCCTGGGAAAAGAAACCGACAAGCCATCAACCCCAACGGGGTTGCGGCCGGAGCGCCACCGGTCGCAACCCCGTTGGGGTTGGCGCGCTTTTCGATCCGCTCTCCCAGGGTAGTCGCTCATGCTTCGCTCCAACCCTGGGCTGGAGGACGAAACGCCGTTGGCGTTAGGCCGATTTTTGTCATACCCGCCGTGCCCGGTTTTAATCCCACCGGCAGTGCCCGGTTGCACCGGCCTTGAGGCGTCTCAGAGGGTGTACCGGAATTCAAAAACGGTGTCATCCTGAGCGGAGTTTCGCCGGGGAAAGGCGGGGGCGAAACGGAGCGAAGAACCCCGCAAGCTACCGGCGACGCGGCGAGTCGAGCTGACCCAGCCGGAAATCGCGCACATGATGCGGCTGCGCCTGCCGATCAATGCCGCGCCCGGCGCGAAGTAAGCGGGCGTCTAAAAAATCCTCGGTGTGCGCTCTGCTCTCTTTGTCTTGCTCCTGCTCTTGCTCTCGTT
>JAYSTZ010000863.1:0-5509 GCA_043719365.1 Verrucomicrobiaceae bacterium
GGCTCTTTGAAGCCATCCTTCGCTCCGTCTCACCGAAAGTCCTCGCCTCGCCGCAGAGTGTCTCGAGTGCGAACGGACAATCAGGAGCCATCCACATGCTGCGCGTTGATGTTGCCGGTTCGCTTCAAATCATCCGCGAGAATTGGATCGGCGGCCAGGTCGCCTACCACGATCGAAATGCGCGCACCATGCACCGCATCAGCGAGTTTGCGGAGCGATGGGGGAAGCGCATGAACTACGCGGTAATCACCGCAGTTCTCGTGGATGTCGGATTGATCGCCGCCCACCTATCCCATCGTCTCCCGCATCAGTGGGAAAGCAATGTCCACGCGGCGGCTCCGTGGTTGATCTTCCTCGCCGCCATTCTGCCGGCGGCCGTTGCGGGCCTGAATGGCGTCCGGTTTCAGTCCGAATGCGAGCGGCTTGCCGAGAGGTCCGCAGTCATCCGCGCCATCATGGAAGGGCAGGGGGATAATGTCGGCGGAAGAATGTCGGAGGCCACCCAGCTCGCCGCGGCCTTCGCCGCAGTTCAGGCCGACCCCTCCACGAACAATGGCGCATGGACTCTGGAGGTCCTTCGCCTCGCAGACCGCATCGCCATCGACCTCGTTCACGAAGTCACCGAGTGGTCCGTCCTCTACGCGAAGGTTCTTCCTGAGCCGTAATTTTCGGGCTTCTCGTTTCGCCGCGCAGCGAGTTACCATTCCTATCCACTCATGAAACTCCGCATCGCGTTAGTCATTTTCTCCTGTGCGCTCAGCATCGTCCTCGCACTCGTCATCGCCAAGGGGCAAACCCAGCCTCTCACCGACAAAGTCGCGCAGATCGAGAAAGAGCGCGACCTGCTCCAGTCCAAGCACGAGCAAACAACCGCCGAACTCAAAACCGCCACCGCCCAGTTGGCGCTGGCGGGGAAAAAAGGTGAGCCCGCCGCGCCCGTAGTCGAGAAAGCGAAGCCCGCACCCGAGTCCAAGACCAAACCCCGCATCGGCCTCTCCCTCGACACCCTCAAAGAAGAACGCTGGCAGCGCGACCGCGACACCTTCGTCGCCAAAGCCCAGGCCCTCGGCGCAGAAGTCATCGTCCTCTCCGCCAACAGCGACGACGTGCAGCAGATCAAAGACTGCAACTCTCTCCTCGCGCAAAACATCGACGTCCTCGTCATCGCCCCCCACAACGGCGAAGCCATGTCACGCGCCGTCGAAGAAGCACACTCCACCGGAGTCCTCGTCTGCGCCTACGACCGCGTCATCCGCGACTGCGCGCTCGACTACTACTTCACATTCGACAACGTCAAAGTCGGCGAACTCCAAGGCCGCTTCCTCATGGAGCGCCTCTTCCCCGGCGGCGTCCAGGCCGGCGGCCCAAAAAAGCGCATCGCCCGCATCTACGGCGCCCCCACCGACAACAACGCCAAGCTCTTCCGCGAAGGACAAAACCATTTTCTCACGCCGTTTAACGAAAGCGGTCAACTTGAAATCGTCTTTGAGGATTGGGCCGAAGACTGGAAGCCCGAGAACGGTAAAAAGATCGCCCAAGCCGCACTTACGCGGGCCGGCACGACCCCGCTCGATGCCATCCTCGCCAGCAACGATGGCACGGCAGGCGGCGCGATTCAGGCCCTCATCGAAGAACAACTCGCGGGAAAAGTCCTCGTCACCGGCCAGGACGCCGACCTCGAAGCCTGCCGCCGCATCCTCCGCGGCGAACAAACCATGAGCATCTACAAACCCCTCAAACTCCTCGCCGAACAAGCCGCTGAAGGTGCCGTCGCCCTCGCGAAAAAGCAGCCTATCAAAACCACCGGCATCACCGCCAATGGCAAGCGCGACGTTCCCACCGTGCAAGTGGACGTCGTCGCCGTCCACAAAGACAACATGCGCGAAACCGTCGTAAAAGACGGCTTCCACAAAGAAGAAGAACTCTTCGGCTCGAAATAGCCCGCCCCCACCGCAATCCACCCCCGCAGCCACCCGCACAGCCACCCGCACAGCCACCCGCGCGACATTTGCGTTGGGTTTCCGCACAATTGAAAATTGCCAATTGAAAAGTGAAAAATGCAAATTTATCCGGCCGCGCCCCGCCTGCGGAAATTTGAAATCTCCAATTTTCAATTCTCAATTTTCAATCACGCGCGCATCGGTAAAAAGCGTGCAGCCATCGGCAGAAAATGCCCCACCATCCGCCCGTATGAGCGATTCCCAAACCAACTGCTCCGCCGCAAACACAGCTACCTGATCGCTGTTTGCAGTGTTGCGCGTTTTCTGCTGAGCGTTGGGGTGTATGCCCGCGTTGCCATTTACACTCGCGGAAATCAATGCCGGGATGGTATCGTCGCGCTATCACGGCGCCGGAGCCCTGCGCAGGAATTCCGGCCTCAGTGAATCCGTCAACCACCGCATCAATCTTCCAAATTAGAATAACCAACCAGCCACAAACACTATGTTCGGAGTCCAATTCATCAAAGTCCAGCCCACCACTTACCTCATCCAATATCAGGGCGGGAAAATCATCCGCGAAGGAGCGGGGATGTCGTTCTTCTATTTCGCGCCGCGCACGTCGCTCGTGTCGGTGCCGATGGCGAGTACGGACGTGCCATTTATTTTCGAGGAGCAGACAGCGGATTATCAAACCGTGACGCTGCAAGGGCAAATGACGTACCGCGTGAGCGATGCGAAGAAGCTCGCAGCGCTGCTCAATTTCACGCTGTCGGCGAACGGGAACAGCTATGCGTCCGACGACCCGGAGAAGCTCTCGCAGCGTGTGGTGAATCTCATCCACGTGCTGGCGCGCACGGAGATCGAGAAGCTCGGTCTGCGCGATGCGTTGCGCGCTTCGGAGCAGCTCGTGGTGGCGTTGCGCAAGAATCTGCTCGCGGCACCGGAGCTCGCTGCGCTCGGGCTGGAGATGCTTGGTGTGTCGATTCTCGCAATCAAGCCCACGCCGGATACTGCGCGTGCTCTCGAAGCGGAGACGCGCGAACGTTTGCTGAAGGAGGCCGACGAAGCCATCTGCGCACGCCGCAATGCTGCGGTGGAGCAGGAACGCGCCATCCGCGAGAATGAGCTGAACACGGAGATCGCCGTGGAGAATAAGAAGCGGCAAATCCGCGAGACGCAGATGGACGCCGAGCGCGCAGTGCAGGAAAAGCAGACGCAAATCGCCAAGGAGAAGCTCGCGGCAGACATCGGTCAGGAGGAACAGCGGAAGTCGCTTGTGGCGCTCTCAACCGCAAATGCGAAGACCGAAGCCGATGCGCGGGCCTACGGAATCTCGACGACGATGCAGGCGCTCGCATCCGCAGACGCGGCGACTTTACAGGCACTCGCGAGCGCAAGCATGAAGCCCGAGCAATTGATCGCATTTGCATTCCAAGAACTCGCGGGAAAAGCGGAGAAGATCGGGCAATTGAACATCTCGCCAGACCTCCTCCGGGAGTTGCTCGACAAGCCGCACGCTAGGAAATGAACCGGGTGTCCGAGCGAAAGATTATTCTCGTTACTCGCGAGACGCGGCTCGCGGATTTGAAGGCGCGGTTTGCAACAAAGATGGCGGCGAAGTTTTATGTGAGTCGGCTGGGCGGCGATTTCGGCGACTACGAAAGCGAGGACTCGGCGTATCACGCGGCAATCGAGACAGTCCATCAGACGCTGGCTGGCTTGGGCCGTGTTCAGCCGGTAGCGCGCGGGCTTTTATCGAACTTCGTTTTCGGCCCGGACGATGTCGTAGTGACACTCGGGCAGGACGGACTGGTGGCGAACACGCTCAAGTATTTGAACGGACATCCGCTCGTCGGCGTGAACCCCGACCCCGCACGATGGGATGGGAAACTGCTGCCGTTTGGCGTGGGCGATTTGGAGAAGGTAATGCCCGAAGTGCTCGCAAATCGTCGGCCGACCCGTGCTGTGGACATGGCCGAGGCGGTGTTGAATACCGGCACGCGGATTTGTGCGGTGAACGATCTTTTCATCGGTGTGTCCGGCCACAGTTCGGCGCGGTATCGCATCACGGCGGATGGTGGTTCAGAGAATCACTCGTCGAGCGGTCTCATCGTTTCGACCGGTCTCGGCTCGACGGGATGGTATCGCAGTCTCATCACCGGTGCCGCAGCCATCGCGGGCACCGCGGCGCCCGCCACGGAATTCGCGTGGGACTCCGGCGAACTGCGCTACACGGTGCGCGAGCCGTTTCCCAGTCGCACCACTGGCACATCGCTGGCGACCGGGCGGATTGCACCGGGCTCACCGCTCGTGCTGGAATCGCAGATGGGCGAACGAGGGGTAATTTTCAGCGACGGAGTCGAGCGCGACTTTTTGGAGTTCAACTCCGGAACGAAGGCGACAATCTCGCTTGGGGAACGAAAGGGGATGCTGGTGGTGTAAATCGGGGCGCGTGGATTTGCCGTGACAAGTCGCCGTGGCGCGGTGAAGGAAACAGACATGCCAGCAAAATTGCCACATCACGATTCCGACGAAGCTTCTCTCGACGAGGTGCGCGCGGTCTATGCGGACCTCGCCAAGCGGCCTGTTCAGCGCGATTGCATCCGCCGCACGGAATGCTGCCAGTTCAAGCTCACGGGCGTCATGCCGCTGGTCACGAAGGGCGAAGTGGCGCTGATGGTGAAAGCGTTGCGCGCAGGCGGGCGCACGGAGTTGCCGACGCCGAAGATCGAGGGTGCGTGCCCGATGTTGCTGGCGAACGGGAAGTGTCTGACGTATGAGGCGCGGCCTTTTGGCTGCCGCACGCACTTTTGCGAAGCGGCTGGCGGGCCCTATGCTCGGAAGGAAGTGATCGACCTCATTCGCCGTCTGGAATCGGTGGACACCGACCTGCAAGGCGAAGGCCCGCACAAGCTGGATGTGGGTCTGAAACGGATGCTGCGGGAGCTAAAAGAAGGCAGGCGTTAGAATTTGTTTCCCTCCGGTGCGGGTGGCTGGTTACAGCGCAGCTTCTCTATGAATATCCAGAACACCATTCTCGCGGCCACGATCGCGATCACGTCTTCCCCTCTTCATCTGGGCGGAGGCGATGAAGCCGTTGCTCGATGAAATGATGAAGTAAGTTGCGGTGGATGCACCGGCACGGTAGGCAGTGCAAATGCTCAACACATATCTGCTCATTTTCGGTGCAATCATTCTCGCGGCTGGCTTTCAGGGATTCCTCGCGGGCAGCAAGGCTTCGCTGATCGCGGCGGGAATTCTCGGTGCGTTGGTGATTGCTGGTGCTTTGTTTCAGGGCGGCGTCACGACATCGGCCCACGTAATGGCTCTGGTCGGTTCGCTGGGAATCGCAGGGAAGTTCGTGCCCGGCTTTTTAAAGGCTCCGAACAAAGGTGCTGCGATCTGGCCTGCCGGAGTTCTCGCGATCATGAGCATCGTTGCGCTCGTGCTCGTCGGGAAGGCTTTGGCAGGGAAGTAAGCCGCAGGGTGTGCGGCTGTGACTTCTGGTACCATCTGCTTGTAATAAAGAGACGAAAGCAGGGACGAATCGGAGCGGGGCTTTCCTAAGC
>JAYSTZ010000864.1:0-2396 GCA_043719365.1 Verrucomicrobiaceae bacterium
AGACGCCGCCCGGGAAATTTCCGTTAGCGAATCTCGCTGTCCGCGGACGACGGCGACTGCTCCCCGGCGACTTCCGCCGCGTGCTCGCGGGCCTCGACCTTTTCCTGGATTTTCACGATGCCCTTGCGGTTGAAAATGCGCAGCAGCGCGACCACGACGAAAGCCACGAGGATGGCGATGATGAGCAGGCGCATGTGGTGTTTGTGCTCGACCTTGCCGATGAGTCTCAGCGCCCAGCCGGTCGAGTGAAAGCCCACGGTCGTGAGCAGGCTGCCCCAGACCGTGACAGCGAGCAGCTCCAGCCCGGCAAACTCCACGTACGGCAGATGCTGGATGCCCCAGAAGACCGACGATGGATTGCGCGTGCCGTAGATGAAGCGCGCGATGAAAATCTCCCACGCGCCGAAGCGCTCGGCGAGCCGCTCGACCATCGGGCCGACGCGCCGATAGACCCGGCTCGACTTGATCGCGGCGGAATTCAGATACCCGACCGCATACCAGCCGCTGTCGTGGATGAGCGCGCCAAGGATCGCCGCCGGGACGACGGTGAAGATATTGAGGTCCGGCGTGATCGGGTTGTCGTCACCGAGTTTCAGGACCACGCCGATGGCGATAAAGGCGACATCGTTCTCCAGCAAAGCGAGCAGGAAGGCGGCCCAGAGGCCATAGTTGCTGAGGAATTCTCTCATTGAAAAAACAGGGTCGTGAGAGGTCGCATGCCTGTGCGGGGAAGTCACGCGCCAAGTCCGCATTCCGGCGCACGCGGGGAATCTACGCCACAGTCAGCACCACCGGCGGGGACGGCGCGAACGGCGCGCTTTCACCCTTGGCGTTGCCGCAGGTCATGTGAACTCGTAGTCGCTCGGCGCGATGGTGAAGGTCGTCGGCAACGAGTCCGTCGGGCGCTGGCCCACCCGCGCTAGCGTCACCCCCGCCGCCGGATCCGCCCCGCCTTCCTGTCTGATCGGAGTCTTCAATTAGGGAAATGTCATTTGCCCAATCGCCGACCGAATACACCTTCCGGAAAAAACGCGCCTCCCTCATCGCCTGCGTTGACGGTGGAGCCAGGTCGGCACCTCACCCCACCGCTCACCGCGTTTTCCTTGCGTCGTCGATTTTACCAAGCCCTATGAATTCCGTTCCGAACGAAATACAAATCGCCCTTATGCGAAAAGCCAGGTGGTTCCTCCTCGGGCTCATTTTGATCCTGCTCGCCTGTGGAGGCAGCGGCTACGTGGGTTGGTATATGGGCATCCGCAGTCTTGCCATCTCCCGTCATGCCGCCACGGAGATAGCCATCGAGCATGCCGGCAACGGCATTGTCCGCAACGCCAGACTCGATCGCAGTAAGGGAAAGCCGGTTTGGGAGATCAATATCTTGCAACCCAGCGGTAAGAAGATGACCGAGGTTCGCGTTCATGCGCTCACGGCAGAGGTTCTCGCAGTGCGTTATGAGTCCGTGCAAAAGGCGAACAAAGAACTCGCGGAAGTCGTCAAACATCTCGGAGTAACCGCCGAGCAACTCCAGCCAAAATCTGTGATTCAGGCCAATGCCTCACCGTCTTCATCCGAAGACACCTCGATTGATCGGTCACTCGACTCGGTCACGAAGTAAATCGAGTGACGAAAATGTAATAGCGAGATGGATGCGCTTTGCCTTTGGCCGTGCATAATCAGCACGCATGCCTTCCTCCCCGCCTTTGCTTCTTCATCTGTCTAGCTGCTGCTTTTACTGTTCCGCTGCACGCTGATACGGTGCTGGAGACGGAAACGGCGGAACTCGGCGCAAAAGGAGCCATCACCATAAGTAATTCCGTGCAGTTCGAGAAAGGTCGCGACGGCAAGGGGGCTTTCACGCTCACGCAGTTTGAATACGGCATCACCGACCGCGCCGAAATCCTCATCGAGCCGTTTTTCCAGGAATGGGGCCGGCCCAAAGGCGGTCCGAATTTTCATGGCATGGGCGATCTCGAAATAACTCCTTCCTACATGATCATTCTGGATAAGGAGAAAAGCTGGGTGCCGGCTGTGGTGCTCGCATTCAAAGTAAAAGTGCCTACCGCGCGCAATCGCGAGATCGGCTCGGGACGCTGGGACTACTATCCGTATGTGATTCTCGGCAAGAAATGCGGTGACTGGATTTTCAATGCGAATTTCGGACTGGATTTCATTGGGAGGACTGGTGACGACCGGACGTCGAGGAACCAGTTCATCTACGACTTTTCTGTCGAACGCATCATCACGGAGCATTGGAGTCTCTTTGCGGAGGTTTTTGCCAATTCCAAGCCGTCCGTGGACGAAAAAGGAACATTCTCCGGCGCGGTGGCCGCGGAATATAAGTTCAACAAACTTTTCAATGTCTTCGTGAGCTTGGGCTACGACACCGACCACCTGTT
>JAYSTZ010000865.1:0-2394 GCA_043719365.1 Verrucomicrobiaceae bacterium
CGGCAGGGTGCCACGTTTTCGTGGCTGGAGCTGCGTCTTATTTCGCTGAAAGTCCCGAAGATTATCGAAGGCGTCATCGACCCCGGCAGCGGTCTGCTCGACGACCTCGACAAAGTCTATGCCGTCACCCCGTGGTCGCCCGACAAGACCACGAAGCGCTGCGGCCTGCTCGGCCCTGTTTGGGAAGCGGCCGACAATTGGCAGCTCGGACAAATCCCGCCGCGACCGGTTATCGTCCGCAAGGGCGTGAATCAAAGCTCATTTATGTCCAAAATCGCCGCGTATTTCCCCCTCGCCAATGCGGAGAAAACGACAAGCTTCCACCTCGACGAAGCCCGGCAGGCGTTGCGCACCGCCGCGCGAAACGTCGAGGTCCTCTGCATCCGCTTTCTCAGCGCCGCGCTCGGCCTCAGCGACCCCGGCTCGGTGGAGGAGCAGGCGCTCCAAACCATCCCCACCACCACCACATCGGACCTGCCCGAGACGCTCGGCATCAAGCTCTTCACCCAGGGCGGCACGAACGGCCTGCAACTCATCACCCAATACGAACCTTACCAACTCGAAGCGGGCGAGACGGCCACACTCGAATGGATGGTGGTGGATACGGACGTGAGCTTCATCCACAGCGTGGCGTATGATCCGAGCGGCAACGCGATAGGGCCATTCACCGTAGGCCAGACGATCCGCGTCCGCACCTCCGTGACCAACGCCCAAGGCACGCGAACCGGCGGAGTCCGCCAGCTCACAATCATCGCGCCGCCGGAGTAGGGGATGTTCCTCCCGCTAAATAGCAGACGGAGCCGCCTTCTTGAGAGATCAGAGTTTTAGCTTTCAAGAAACGGGCCGAACCTTCATCAACTAGTTCACGACAAAATTATGGCATCAATCCCGAAGAAAGTAGCCGAGCGACTGGTCGCTGGCCTTAAACGATATCAACCCATCTTAGCGGCCGCAAAAGCCCGAGACGTTGGCGAAACGGACACTGTTACCATTGTGAAAGATATGCTCGCGGACATCTTTGGTTACGACAAGTACTCCGAGCTGACATCCGAATATGCGATCCGCGGGACATATTGTGACCTCGCCATCAAGCTTGATGCGAAGCTATCGACTCTTATCGAAGTGAAGGCGATTGGAATCGATCTTAAGGAGTCGCACGTCAAGCAAGCGGTGGACTACGCGGCGAACCAAGGCGTCGATTGGGTGCTGCTCACCAATGGAGTTCGCTGGTGTGTTTACCATGTTTTCTTTACCCGCCCTATCGGGCAAGAGCTGGTTGTGGATATTGATGTTTCGACGCTCAATTCTCGCTCTGAGTCAGACCTTGAGACGCTTTACTTATGGTGCAAGGAGGGTTGGCAACGCTCAGCACTTGGTGACTTCCATACACAGAAGCAGGCCCTCAGTCGATTCTTCCTCGGCGCAATGATTCTTTCAGATCCGGTTCTTGAAATTGTGAGGCGCGAGTTGCGGCGTGTGTCTCCAGACGTTCGGATCGACATTGAGCAGATTCGCACGGTTTTAACGAATGAGGTTTTGAAGCGTGAAGTGATGGAAGGCGAGAAGGCTGACGAAGCGCGGAAGAAAATTGGCCGTGTGGCGAACAAAATCCTGCGTGAAAAAGAGGCAAAAGCCGCAGGAAAAACTCATCCGGACACCTCATCGATTGACAAAAATTCCGATGGGTCGGGAGAAAAGCTGGACGGGGATACGGCAGGGACCGACTGATTATTCTACGCTGGAGAAGAGCCGAGATTTTACTCGTGTGCCCGTGGGTTTGCCCTATCTCTGCGGGCATGAAACGCATCGTTCTGATTCTTTCGCTCTCCATTGCAACCATCGCTTTCGCCGAGGTGCGCCCGGCTCCTGCGGATGTCTTCTCCGAGGCCATCGAACATCTGGCGGATGTTTATGCACCGGCGAAAAAGACTGCGGCGCGCACGTTCTCGACCAAGCTGAGTGTCGTCCGCTCCTCGCTGAAAGAAGCGCAGGGCCGCACGG
Source organism: Verrucomicrobiaceae bacterium (assembly GCA_043719365.1). Taxonomy (GTDB): domain Bacteria; phylum Verrucomicrobiota; class Verrucomicrobiia; order Chthoniobacterales; family Chthoniobacteraceae; genus SXWH01. Next base: position 2,002 of record JAYSTZ010000865.1, read on the forward strand.
CGACGCTTGCGTTTCAGGCACCCGATAAACTGCGCGTGTCCGCCGAGGTGGACGGCTCCCAGTATGCAGTGGGGCGCGACGGGCAGGAGGTGTGGATGAATGCGCCGGGCAAGAACTGGGGCATCGTGGGCAAGCCGGGCTTGCTGAAGTTTTCGACGAATCCTTCGAGCATCGACACGGCCGTGCTGCCGCCGTTCACCTTCCCCGAGCGCGCAAAAATCGTGCTGCTATCGACGCTTTGCACGTTTGAAGAAAAGGCGCGCGAGACGGTGCAGGGTCGCGTCTGCCGCGTGATCGCTGCGACGCCGACGGATGCGACGCGCAGGGCTTTTACGCTGCCTGCATTGACCGTCTCGCTCGCGGTGCCGGAGCCTTTCGGCGTGGACGATGTGC
>JAYSTZ010000866.1:0-5494 GCA_043719365.1 Verrucomicrobiaceae bacterium
GCGTGGCGCGGTAACCCAAGGTAGATGCTCGTTCCTCGCATCAACCCTTGGGCTGAATGATGCAACGCCTTCGGCGTAACTCCCAACCCGCAATGAGTCTGTCCCACTATCGCCCGGTCCCACTATCGCCCGTCCCACTATCGCCCTCGGTTCATTATTGTTCACGGTCGGCTACCGCGTGACAACGCGTGACAACGGGTCTGTCCCTTTGTTTTCTTCGGTCGGCTACCGCGTGACAACGGGTCCGTGACAACGGGTCTGTCCCTTTGTTTTCTTCGGTCCGTGACAACGGGTCCGTGACAACGGGTCTGTCCCTTTGTTTTGCTTACGGGTCTGTCCCTTTGTTTTGCTTGTCCCTTTGTTTTGCTTTGTTTTGTTACCGTGACAACGGGTCTGTCCCTTTGTTTTGCATTCTTTGTTTTGCATTGTTACCGTGACAACGGGTCTGTCCCTTTGTTTTGCAATGAGTCTGTCCCACTATCGCGATAAGCAGCAAATCTGAACTACAACGTAATGCCGTGCGCCAGGTCATTGGCGAGGAGAAGCGCGAAGCCTACGGCTATAGCCAATACGAGCAGGAGCAACCCCGCAATGATCGTGATGGCTTTGCCGCTGGGCGTCTGCCAGCGGCGGGCACCGAAGGTGATAGCCGCCACGAGGGCGATGGCTGCGACGATGGCTGCGATGATGGCTGCGAGCACCATGCTAGGTGGCATAAGCAACTTTCATTTTTAGTGTGCGTGAGCGACGCCTAACTTCCCATTATACGACTGGCGAATTTCGCCAGTCGTATAGCGGGCGAGTCGGAGAAGTGTGCTTTCTCTCTGTCGTATTGGTTGTTTCGGCGGATTGGCGTGCACGTCTCTGTTTTTTAGCGAAGGGCTCGCGGATGACGAGAATTTTTTCAGTTTGTTACGTGGAAAATTTTCGGTCTGGACCCGGCGCTTGCTGGAAAAGGGTTGGCCTACGTCGCCACCCAGTTCACTTTTGGGCCGGCGGGGCTGGTGCCTCGGCTGTTGCGGGCTTGGAACCAGAGTTGGTAGAGGTCGCCGATGTCAAAGGTGATGGTTGCGGCGATTTGCACGCTCAGCGCTCCCTTTTCGCCTAGGGCTAGGAGCTCGGGCATTCCGCCGGGGCCTTCGCGCCAGAACTCCAGGCGCGTCGCTCCTTCCGGCAGGGCGAGTACGGCGAGGGTGCGCGTGGCGGGCGTCCAGACGGGGAGGCCGGGGGCGGCGGGGATAACTTGGGCGGGGTCGCGAAGCATGTTCACGTCCCACACGGTATCGACCAGCTCGGGCTGTTGCTCCCAAACGCCCATTGCCACGCCTATCATTTTGTAAAATTTTCCGCATAGGAGTAGGCGGACGCCTTCCATATCTACCCGGCCGTTGTCCAACGCCGTTTTGCGGTTAAGTTGGAAGTTCCGCTTTGTATTTGCGGTGTTGTAGAAGGTGGTCACGACGGTGCCGAGGGCGATGAGGGTCGGTTTGCCAACCTCGCCAGTGAGGCGGATACCAAAATCACGGAGGGCGTCGAGGCGCTGTTGATACGTGCCCGCCGTCACGGTCTCACGGCCATTGGGCAGGAGGCTTTTGTAAGCGGGGCTGCCAGCGGGATAGACACCGTTGATGATGTAATCCCAATCTTCGATCGGGCTTTTTGTATTGATGTTGGGCCGACGCGTGAGGCTGGCCATGAAGTCCTCAAAGGCGGCAGTCGCGCCAATTTGTCCGGCTTCAGCGTTGGCGACGATGGTTTCCGCAGCTCCCCATGCGGCGTATGCAGAAATGAGTTCGCCGTTCACGATGGCAAATTGCGAGTGAATGACGGTTGCGGCGGCGACTTTTGGCATGGCGTCGGCGGCGAACTCGCTGAGGAGTGTAGCGTTGTCGCGCGTGGCGACTTCGACTTGGTTGCTTGCGTATGTGGAATTAGTGGTGCTCATGATGTGTTTTGGTATTTTTGGTGTTGGTGAAAGTCTTTCTTATGGGCGGGTCAGGTTTTGGAGGCTCAGACGAGCAACTACGGGTAAGGAGGTGGAGTTCTGAGGGCTCAGAGGACCAACTACGGGTAGGCAGTTGAGGTTCTGAGGGCTCAGACGAGCAACTATGGGTAGGCAGTTGAGGTTCTGGGTATCTTTATACACGTTGCCGAGGGCGGTGTGGTCAATTTTGGCCAGAAAAGGAGAGCTGGCGAGGAGGGCTGTCTGTTTTTGCACATGCCCGCTGCGTTTCATTTTGTGGGTAAAATTCCTTGGGAGACTCTTGGAACTAACTTTCCGCTGGTTTTTGCGGTAGCGGTTGCCGACTGGCTCAACGCCCCGCCCAGCAACACGGCTGCGTTTTGTCTGAGGCGTCGAAATGAATAAGGAGTTTTTCATTACGGAGTCGGAGACTGTGTGCTCCGTTACCTATTTGCAATCGGAATAAACACCTATTTTAACGCCGCAAAGAACAATGCGAACTGGGGTTACCCACGGATTGCTCTCCCCCCGGGGGACACGCGGGCGGGCGGCAAACTGGAGAGTTTTGACCTAATTCCCGATGCTCCCGAGGCGTCAGGGATTGTCTGCGAGGTACGCGCGCGCCCATTCTAAGGCGGCTTCACGACTGGCTAGTGTGCCTTCGAGTTGCTGCGTGGAGGCGGCTTCGAGGATTTCTTTGAACCGCGGGCCGGGCTTCATGCCGAGCGCTTTCAAGTCGTTGCCGGTGATGAGCGGCGGCGGGATGAGCGGCTCCGACGCGAAGGCTGCGATGCGCTCGCGGACAAACTCGTAGTTGTCGAGCATCCCGCTGGCGCTGGTGCAATCGACACGATGTAACTCCAGTTCGTCGTCGAAGCCCGGACGCGCCATGAAGCGCTTGAGTTTCGCCACGCGCATTTCCTGCACATCTTTGAAAACCATGTGGTTCGCCACGGCGCTGACGACGGCCTCCGTGTCCGCATTACTAAAGCGGAAGCGCTCCATGATGCGCTGGGTCATTTCGGCGCCGAGCTTGTCGTGGCCGTTAAAACGAATGCGCCCTGTTTCATCGACGGTCTGCGTGGGCGGCTTGCCGATGTCGTGAAAGAGCACGCCGAAAACCAAGGGCACGCTGACGTGCGCCGGGAGCAGGCCGAGCATCGCCCGCGTGTGGACAAACACATCGCCCTCGGGGTGGAATTGCGGCGGTTGCTCGCAGCCTTGCAGCGTCATTATTTCGGGTAGGATGTGCTGCATCAGCCCGCTCTCCACGAGCAAATCGAAGCCCTTCACGCGAGTCGGCGAGAGAAAGATGCGCACGAGTTCTTCGCGGATGCGCTCGGCACTGACATCATGAATATCGCCCGCGTGATGGAGCACCGCATCCCAAGTCGCCGTGTCGATTTCAAAGCCGAGGCTCGCCCCAAACCGCACCGCGCGCAGCAGACGCAACTTGTCCTCGCGAAACCGTGCGACCGGGTCGCCGATGGCTCGCAAGAGGCGTGCATCCAAATCGCGCTGACCATTTACGTGGTCGATGACTTTTTCATCGAACGGATCGAAAAAGAGGCCGTTGATGGTGAAATCCCGCCGCTCCGCATCCAACTGCGGCGAACTGAACACGACGCCTTCCGGACGACGCCCGTCCACATACGCGCCGTCGCTCCGAAAGGTCGCGACCTCGAAATCCTCTCCATGCTCATGCACAACCACGACCCCAAAGTGGGCGCCGACCGCATAGGTCGTGGGGAATATGTTCTGGACCTGCTCAGGCCGGGCATTCGTCGCTACATCGTAGTCTTTCGGCGTGGTGCCCAGCAGCATGTCCCGCACGCAGCCGCCCGCGTAGAACGCGGTGAAGCCTGCGTCTCGCAAGCGACACACTATGGAGCGGGCAATGGGTTCGAGTTCAGTCATCGAGATGGAAAAGTAGCGTCTCAGGAGGACACGGAAAGCACGGAAAAAGGGAGCGGCGCGGTGCCGTTATTAAAAAAAGAAACCGGCTTGGGCAGTAGCGCCAAAGCCGGTTTCAAAGTTTGAATCGGAAGTCGGACTATTTCGGCTTGGCGGGCTCTGCGGGCTTCGCGGCGGGCTTTTCGGCTGGTGCCGGTGCTGGTGCTGGTGCGGCCGGTGCTGCGGGCGCGGCATCGTTGACCTTGATGCCGTAGCTACTGATGATCAGAGCGGCGTCTTTGTCGCCGCCTCTCGCGAGTTCATCGAGTTCCTTCATCATGGAAGTGAACTGGGCTTGCGTGGCCGCGGATTGCGCCACGAGCGCTTTGCGTTCTTCGTTGGCCTTATCGAGCTTGTCCTTGAAATCGCCGAGATCCTTGAGTTGCTTCTCGCCGGTCGCCTTGCGCCATTCGAGATTGGAAAGGGCCCATTCGCGTCCCTTGGTCTCATACTCGACTTCGCTGGCCTTCTGCTTCAGTGCCCGGTTCTCTCCCAAAAAGAAGAGAGCGAGACCGACGGAAAGGAACGTCAGCGGAAGGTGAACGCTGAGAAAAGGATTCTCGGGTGGTGTAGGCACTTGGGCCTGTTCGTGTGGATAAACGTAGTCCATGTGAGTGGTATATTAGCGGTTTGGTGCCGGTGTTGCGCCCGCAGCCTGTGCAGCCTTGGCTTTTTCGAGTTGCTCATCCATCTGTTTGAGCTGCTCGGCGTTCGGAATAAATGCTTCGAGTTTTTGGTGAACGAGAATGGCTTTCAGCTTCTCGTTCTTGCCCTTCGCGGCAAGGTAGCCGATGTCGCGAAGAATAGGCGGGCCAAATTTCTGAGCGACCGACGCGCCGGCTTCGATCTCGCGCTGTTGGTTCTGCGCCTCGGTTTGCTTGAGCTGGACGGACTGGTTCAGCGTCTGAAGCTCCTGCTCAAGCGTGGTCATCTTGCGCTGGAGATCCAGGAACTTCTCCTGAGGAGCACTGTTTTTCTCCTGAAGCGTCGCGAGCGAACCCTGGCCAGCGCAGACGACTACGCCGAGGACCAATGCCGCTGCGGCTGCCACGGTCGATACGATAAATGGGACTAGTTTCATAAAGGATTTTTGGGGCGCGGAGTTTTCGGTTACGATCTGCTCACAGTCAAGGGCGAGTTACAGTTTTTACTCAAGCCCGCCGGCATTCTTTGCTTCCGGCGGGGTTTCCAGCGACTCCATCTGCCCCTCGGCATCCAATGCCAGGACTGCGAGGCGACCCATGATTCTGCCGTAGATTTGAAAGACCCGATCGACAATCGCATCGCTCCGCAAATAGTCGCGGATGATTGCGTCGGAATGGCCAACATCGGCGACGAGATACTCCGCCAGCTTCACAACTCCACCAGCGTGAGGAAACGGATACGCGACTTCCTTGGTCGCGGCGAGGACGCGTTCTACGAGCGGCTTCATGGCATCGGCAGCGCTACTCGCGACCGCATAAACAGCCTGCTGATCAGACGAACCTTCCATGGCGTTCAGAACCGCACCCAGACCGATGTTTTGTGCACGGATGTTGCGCAACGTAGCGTCGAGGCCCTGCAAGCAGCGCAGGATGG
>JAYSTZ010000867.1:0-2393 GCA_043719365.1 Verrucomicrobiaceae bacterium
AACGCAAAGCGCGGCGCGCTAGTTAAGCCCCGGCAGTGCCGCTTTCCAGACGCTTGCGCGTCTTCTCGATTTCGTCCGCCAGCACCTTTTCTTTTGGCAATGCGGTGAGGTATTCCCGCGCGACGACCTTGTTCGCCAGTCCTTCCAGCGCGTAATGGGCGACGGCATCATCTTTCTGCGCGCAAAGAATCAGACCGATGGGCGGATTCTCGCCCTCGTTCGTCCAATGCTCGCGAGCGTAGTTGAGGTAAAGGTGCATCTGGCCCGCGTCGGCGTGCGTGAAGCGGCCGAGCTTGAGGTCGATGACCACGAGGCAGCGCAGTTTGCGGTGAAAGAAAAGCAGATCGACGCGATACCATTCATCGCCGATCCGCAACCGGCGCTGACGCGCGATGAAGGCAAAATCGCCGCCGAGTTCCATGAGGAAACTTTCCAGATGCCGGATCAGCGCGTCCTCCAAATCCGACTCTGAATACTCATCTTTCAGCCCGAGAAATTCGAGCATCAAGGGGTCTTTGATTTCTTCGTCGGCAGTCACGGCGTCTCCAGGTTCCAGCTTGCCCGATTTACGGAGCATCGCCGCCTTGTTGCGCGATAGCGCGGTGCGCTCGTAGAACTGCGTCGAAATCTGCCGGTCGAGCTGCCGCACCGTCCAGCCGCAGCGCAGAGCTTCCGTTTCGTAAAACTTTCGCGCCTCGTCGCTGCGGAGGGCCAGCAGCCGAACGTAGTTCGACCACGGCAGCGGAAAGCGTGCGGCGATGTGCTTGAGTCGTGCCGGAATTGATGGCGCGTTGTCCGTTGCCGATTCTCCCGACAGCGTCGGGAGTTTTTCCAAAATGAATTCTCCCGACAGTGTAGGGAGAATCTCGGGGAAGGTCAGAAAGAATTGCCGGTATTTGTAAAGATTCTGGAGCGAGAACCCGCGCCCGAACTTCACGGTGAGATCGGCGGAGAGCCGCTCCAAAAGCATCTTGCCATACTCCGCACGCTTCTTACCGCCTTGCTCAAATTCCACGATCCGGCGACCGACTTCCCAATACGTCGCGGTCATCACCGCATTGACCGCACGCGCCGAAATGCGGCGGGCGCTTTCGAGCAAATCGACCAGCCCGGAAAGGATCGACTCGTAGCCCGCAAGCGGTGCGACGACTGTTTTTGAAACACGCTTCTTCATGGAAATTGCAAATCAGTGAGAGACGATTTGTAGCCGGGTTTCATCTTCCCACACAACGAGCTTTCCACCACCGCTGCCGCCCGCGAGCACATCCGCAGCAACGGCATCGCCGATTACTTTCTCCACCACGTCGCGCAGGGGACGTGCGCCGAGGCGCGGATGAAACCCCCGCCGCACGAGAAACGGCAGGACGTTTGCGGCCGGTTCGATGCAGTGACCTTTCATGCTGAGAAATGTCAATTCCTGCGCCAGCAGGAGATGCGCGATTTCGAGCTGCACGTCGTAGGTGAGCTTGTTGAAGACAATCTTCTCGTTGATGCGCGCGTAGAGTTCAGGCCGCATGGCCCGCTGCGCGTGGGTGAGGACGTGGCGCTCCATCGTGGCGAAGCTGGAGTGCTGTAGTTCGAGCAATTCCGCCGCCGCGATGTTCGACGTGAAGACGACGTAGAATCCGCTCCAATCTAGCGTCTCGCCGTTCGCCATCGTGATCCGCGCCGCGTCGAGGATTTGCAGGAATAGATCGAGCACGCGGGGATGCGCCTTTTCGATTTCGTCGCAGAGCAGCGTGCCGCGACCGTGCTTGTCGTGAGCCAGCGCGAGCGTCCCGCGCTCACCCAGCTTCCCACCGAGCAGCAGCCCGATGCTCTCCTGCGTCTGATACTCTGACATATCGAAGCGGAACAGATGATCCAGTCCCATGACGAACTCGGTGAATGCGATCGTTACTTCCGTTTTTCCGACGCCGGTAGGACCGAGGAAAAGAAAGCTGCCGAGCGGCCGGCCCGGCTTTCTCAGCCCGAGTTGACCGCGCTGGAGCACGGATGCGATACGCGGCAGCGCGTGATCCTGTCCGCGAATCTTGCTGCGCAAGTAACTCTCCAACGCGCGGAGTTTGGCGCGCGTCGTATCGCTGTCATCGGTCGGATTGGTCACGCGGCGAGTCCATCATTCTCGCTCTGAAAAGTGGCTCCACCGGCGGAGCAGGTCGCTTCGTGGAGTGCCTTACAAAGAAGCGCATGAACATTTCATCGTATCTCGTTTCCATGCGCTTCGCGCCGATCCTCGCTCAAGCTGCGGGCGGTCTCGCCGAAGGCGCGAGTAAAGCGATGGGCATCGTCATCGCAGATCGGCAGCCATTTGAGCCGACGCCCATCCTCGGTCTGGTCGAAGACAAAGTCGTAGCTCCACACGTGGTTGATCCGCTCGGCTCGCAGCCGCT
>JAYSTZ010000868.1:0-2393 GCA_043719365.1 Verrucomicrobiaceae bacterium
CACGGTTTATGGCGACGGGCGTAGTGATACCTGCGGGTTGACCTGTGCGCGAGATCACGGCTACCGAGTGAGATGTGCAAATTTGCCCGCAACTACAAATCGAGGAGATATAATTGATGACCGGACCTGTGAAGATCGGGGTGCTCGGCTGTTCGAGTTTTGCGAACCGTGCCATAGTTCCCGCAATCGTCGAGCGAGCGGACTGTTTTCAGATCGTGGGGATCGCGAGCCGCGATGACGCGAAGGCGCAGGAAAGCGCGACACGATTCGGGGTGAAGGCATTTGGAGGTTACGAGTCGCTTGTGCGGCATCCGGGTTTGCAGGCGGTTTACATTCCATTGCCGAACTCGCTGCACTTTGAGTGGATCGGAAAGGCTCTCGATGCGGGGCTGCATGTCCTCGTGGAGAAATCGATGGCCTGCACCGCTGCCGATGTGAAAGCCTTGAACACCCTAGCTCAATCAAAAGGGCTCGTGCTGATGGAGAATTTCCAGTTCCGCTTTCACCGTCAGCTCGCGGAGGTCCGTTCGATCGTCGATGGCGGGCAGATTGGCGAGTTGCGCTGCGTTCGTGCGTCGTTTGGTTTCCCGCCGTTTTCCGATGCGGGAAACATACGCTATCAGCATGAGTTGGGAGGGGGTGCGCTCCTTGATGTAGGAGCGTATCCGATCAAGATTTCGCAGATTCTTTTGGGCGAGAAGCTGTCGGTCACTTCGGCGAAGTCGTTCGTGGATCCGGAAAAGGGCGTGGATATTTGGGGCGGGGGATTTCTTTCGCAGGACGACGGGCCGCTCTTTTCGGAAATCGCGTTCGGATTTGACCATCACTATCAGTGCGGAATCGAACTGTGGGGGAGTCGGGGTAAATTAAATGCGAACCGGCTGTTCACCGCGCCTCCGGGCTTCGAGGTGGAATTGATTCTGGAGACCAAGGAGGGGCGCTCGGTCGTTAAGATCCCGGCGGATAATCATTTTCAACAAATGCTCCGGCATTTTCACCGGCTGATTCAAACTCCCGAACTCGCCGCCGATGAGTATCGTCAGAATGTGCGTCAGGCGGAGCTGATTGAACAATTTAGATTACTTGCGAATGGAAAATAAACCAATCTACGTCACCATGCCTTCGCTCGCTCCGCTGGAGGAGTTCACGGAGATTTTGCGCGGCGTCTGGGAGCGGGGAATCCTTACCCACAACGGACCGCTCGTTCAGCAACTCGAGCGCGACCTTTGCGCGAAGCTGGGGCTGAAACATTTCGTGGCGGTGTCTAATGGAACGATCGCGATTCAGATGGCGATCAAAGCGTTGGAACTGAAAGGCGAAATTATCACGACGCCATTCACGTGGGTGGCCACAGTGAGCGCGATTCAATGGGAGGGCTGCTCGTCGGTTTTTTGCGACGTCGATCTGGAGACGCTGAACATGGACCCCGCGAAGATCGAGGCGCTCATCACGCACAAAACGGTCGCGATCATGCCGGTGCATGTCTTCGGAAATCCGTGCGACGTGGACGCGATTCAGGCCATCGCAACGAAGCACGGGCTAAAGGTCATTTACGACGCGGCGCACGCAATCGGCTCGACGGTGCGGGGCGAAAGCCTGCTGGAATTCGGAGACATCTCGGCCACGAGTTTGCACGCGACAAAGCTGCTCAACACTGCGGAAGGCGGCGGCTGTATGACGCGGGACTTGGCGCTGGCGGAGAAGCTTCAGCGCATCCGTTTCTTCGGGCACAACTTGGCGAAGGATGTGATTGAGGAAGGTTTCAACGGTAAGATGACCGAGGTCCACGCGGCGCTCGGACTCGCGAACTTGAAGTATTACGACGAGGTTCTAGCTGAGCGTCGGCGTATGTATCTGCGATACAAGGATGCGCTGGCAGGATGCGACGGTGTTCGCTTTCAGACCTTCCGGCATGGCGAACCAAATTACTCGTATTTCCCGATCATCTTCGGTTCAGAGGAAGCGCTGTTGGCCGCGGAGAAGCGGCTCAATGCGGTGGAGATTTTTCCACGTCGATATTTCTACCCGTCGGTGAACACCTACACGGCGATCGTGCCTTATCAGCCGATGCCCGTTTCGGAGGATATTGCGCGGCGGATTCTGTGTCTTCCGCTCTATTGGAAGCTCCCGGAAGAGGCGCTCATGCGGACGATCCATGCAATTCGCGGCGAATAGACTCTTTTCAGCGGCGCGGGGCGTGCTACACCCGCTTCGACCATGCGCATATTAGTCACCGGCGGCTGCGGCTTTATCGGCAGCAATTTTGTTCGTCTCCTGCTCTCTGCACGTCCTGATTGGACTGTACACAACGTCGATGCCCTCACGTATGCCGGCAATCCTGCGAACCTCGCGGATGTCGTCGCAAATGTGAGCGGACGCTACGTTTTCCACCA
>JAYSTZ010000869.1:0-14217 GCA_043719365.1 Verrucomicrobiaceae bacterium
ACGTAGCAGGGCTCGTGGTAGAGGACTTCGTCGCCGGGATTCACCAGCGCGCGGAGTGCGAGGTCGATGGCTTCGCTGACGCCGACGGTGACGATGACTTCCGTCTTCGGGTCGTATTGCACGGCGAAATGTTTCGCCACGTATTCGGTGATGCGCTCGCGAAGGCGGGGCAGTCCGAGATTGCTGGTGTAGCCGGTGTGGCCGCGCTCCAGGGAGTAGATTGCGGCTTCGCGGATGCGCCACGGTGTGTGGAAGTCGGGTTCGCCGATGCCCAGCGAGATGACGTCCTTCATGGACTGGACGATCTCGAAGAAATCCCGGATGCCGCTGCGCGGGATGTCACGGATGTGTGTTGCGATGTGATTGGAAATGCTCATTTGAAAAAAATAAAAGTTTGGATTGGATGAAGTGCGACGGTCCGGTTTGGGAGGTTGGCCGCGCGCGGGTTCCGTTCCGTCTTTTACTCGAAAGACACCCCGGCGCGGCTTCGCGCAATCGCGCTAGCTCGTGCTTTGACGACCATTTCAACAAACCCAATCACGGTGCGACTGCGAGCCTCTGCGGCCCTGCCTCCCGGTTTATTACTACGCCGTTTTCCTTGTAAGACTTCAGGCGGAAATGGGTCACGGTGCTGATGACACCTTTGAGCGTGCTGAGCTTCTCCGAGACGAATCCCGCGACTTCGTGCAGCGTGCTGCCTTCAACGACAACGTGGAGATCGTAACCGCCGCTCATCAGGTAGCAGCTCACGACTTCGGGGAATCGAGCAACGCGCTCGGCTGTTTTGTCGAATCCGCCTTCACGCTCGGGAGTCAATTTGACTTCGATCAGTGCGGCAACGCGATCCTTCGCGACCTTCTCTGGATCGACGACGGCGAGGTAACCGAGAACCACTCCATCAGCTTCCAGCTTGGCGATGCGCGCAACGACTTCCGTCTCGGTGATATTCGCAGACTTGGCGAGATCACTGACGGAAGCACGGGCGTTATTGCGTAGAAGCGGAAGAATGATATCCATTGAACAGGTGGGAGAAGTCGGCGGGAACGGGCTTCGCGGCAAGCCGAAAAACATCCTGCGTGAAACATCGGGTGTGATTAAAAGTGGAATAGCGCGAAGCGCAAAGTAGCCCGCGAGTCCCTTCGCGGCTGAATATGACTCGCGAAGCGACCCATCAATCGAAGTGCCTCTTCGTGGGAGGTGTGAGGCCGCGAAGGGATTGCCTTTCAGGCTACCTCCGGTTCGCGGGCTACTTTCTCCCGGCTTCCGATAATTCCACTTTTAATCACACTCTGAAACTTCGCTCCAGTTCGACCCGGTTTGGCGACTACGCGAGCTTTTGTTCGTGCCCTTCGCCGCGAAGGTGGATCGTCTTGGATTCAAGGTCGTGGATGGCCCGAATGTAGCGGACAGTCCGGCTCTTCGCCCGCATGAGGATGCTGTGCGTGATCGCCTTTTTTCCGCGGAGCGTGACGCCGGGGAGCAAAGGGCTGTCGCTGATTCCTGTCGCGCAAAAGATGCAACTCTCGCCCCAGACGAGGTCGATGCTTTGGTACACCCGCGAGACTTCATCTTCGCCGACGGTTTTGACGGCATCTGCGCGTTCGGCGTCGTCTTTCGGAGCCATTCGCAGCAGCATGTCGCCGCCAAGTGCGCGCAGGGCTGCTGCGGTGAGAATGCCTTCCGGCGAGCCTCCGATTCCGTAAAAGACATCTACTCCGCTTTCGTGGAGCGAAGGGGAAACTGCTGCGGTGATGTCCCCGTCGCTGATCAAACGCAACGCTGCTCCCGCCTCGCGGACTTGCTTGATGAACTCCGCATGGCGCGGGCGTTGCAGTGTCATCACGACGAGATCCCGGACACGCTTGCCTAGCGCTTTTGCGACTTTGGCGAGGTTCTCGCCGACTGGGGCGTCGAGGGAAAGCGGGTCCATACCTTGCGCGATGGCGCTGACTACATCCGGGCCGTAGGCGAGTTTCTGTGCGTAAAAAGTGGGGAGGTTGCGCATGACGTTCGGGCTGCCTCCGGTGCTTTCACTGGCAGCCATGACGGAGATGCTGTTGGGCAGACCTTGCGCGATGTTGGTGGTTCCGTCGATTGGGTCCAGCGCGATCTGGAAGCGCGGTGAACCGGCACGCCATGTGCCGAGATGTTCGCCGATAAAGATGCCGGGCGCATTGTCCTTGATGCCTTCTCCGATGACGACTTCGCCGCAAATATCGACCAAATCGAACACGCCAAAAATGGCGTCGCAAGCTGCTTTGTCGGCTTTCTCTTTCTCGCCTCGTCCCAGCCATGATAGCGAGTTGAGCGCCGCGTTTTCCGTGGCACGAACGAATTCAAACTCGATGGTACGTTCCGGATCGGTGGTCGTGAGTGATTGCGAAGACATTCAGCGTTTGTGTCTGCGCCTGGCAGTTTCGTCAAACGACGTTTCCGAAATCCGCAGTCATTCGCGGGTTCCGGACATCATGGGAGGGATGATCGTCAACGAACCACCGCTGGTGTTGCAGGCACGGCGGGAACGGCAGGAATTGCGGCACCGGGCGCAGCGGGTGCCACCTTTGGCGGCGGGCGAAGTTCGATTTCGATGTAATTGTCGCTGCCGCGTTTCAGCGTGAAGAGTTTCTCGGTTTTCATGGCCCCGTATTTCACTTCGATGACGTAATCGCCCAAGAAGCACTTTGATTTCACCCGGCCCTTGTAGTCGGTCCACGAGCGGACGTTGGTCCACCATTTTTTGAAGACCAGATCATACCACACTTTCGCCGCAGTCCGTGGCTGCCAGTCTTTGGTCCAGTAGGCGGCATTCGGAATCCAATGCCGCCCTTCCCAAAAGCCCCATGTAATAAACGCGTTCGTGGCCGGATGGGCGAAGCAAACCGTCATGAAGTCCCGTGTGTAATCGGCCCATGCTTCTTCATCCCAGACGTTAATATCGTGCTCGGTGATTTGAATTGGGATGCCGAGCTCGGAAAAGCGATCGAGGATTTCCCACACTTTCGCGGGTGGCGTAAGTTCGTCGCCGAAGTGTCCCTGCATGCCGATTCCGCCAATCGGGGCGCCGAGCGCGCGGAGGGTTTTGATGGTCTTGAAATACGCGTCCTGATGTTCGGTATCCGTTCCGCCATTAGAAAGAATGCCGTAGTCGTTGATGAACAGCTTCGCCTTCGGATCGGCGTCGCGTGCGGCTTTGAACGCCTCCAAAAGGATTCCGTCGCCGAGCGCTTTTTGTACATCGTTATTACTGTAGGGTTCGTTCACCACATCCCATTCAGTGACACTGCCTTTCAGGGCGGTGGCTTCATCGCGAATGTGGTCGAGGATTCGGGAGCGGAGTTTCGGCGGGTCGAGAGCTTCGAGATCTTTCGGCAGGTTCTTCCAGCCGGGCCACAAAAGGTTGTGGCCCCGGACGCTTATATTGCGCTCTTTCAGCCATGCGAGCGCGTCGAGTCCGGGCTGTTTGTCGCTTTCCCACTGCTGCCACTTCAGGTCGTTTTCGAGGGTCACCTTGTTAAAGGATGATTCCACAATGGATCGGTATTTTTCGCCGTCCGGCCCCTCGTCGAGCAACGTTTTTGCATCGACCGCGCTGCCAAATCCGTAGGCGTGGCGGATCTGCCGGATGCGGACTTCCGCGCCGACGATCTTGTTCCCCTTCGCATTATTGATGCGGATGGTGAGCGGGGCTTTGCGGTACTTCTCGATTCGCTCGTTGGCCTCCACTCGCCAGTCCGCAGTGTCGGCGCGACCACGATAGGTGAGGGGAGTGTAAGGGAGATCCGCGTATTTGACGGTCTTTCGGAAGTTCAGAACCTTGAGGTTTGCGATTTGGACAATCTGCTGTCCGAACCCGGCTTGAAAGCTCATCTGAGCAGTGCCGACCGGGTAGTTCTGGATGGCATGAAAAGCGACGTAGTATTTACTCCACTCCGCTTCTATCTCAACGCGAGACGTTACGGATTTCGCGTAGGGAGCTTTCGTCTCCTCGAACACAAACGAACACTGCGCTCCGCCATTCGGGAGGTATTCGCCGCGCGCGTAAAACACTGCAAGCAGGATATCGTCCTTCTCGACCGGGGTCGTGATCTTTGCGGTTGCTTGAAAGAGCCACGGCTTTTCCCCGGCTTTCTTCGTCGCGAGGCGCAGGATGTCGGCAGTCCCGTTTTCCGGCCCGTCCTTGATTTCCTTCCACTCGGCAAATCCGATGGGGTTGGATTTCCCCAGCGCGCGAGCCATCCCTTCCAATGCGCCGGGCCCGGTCACCGATTCCGCCGCAGGTAGTTTTGCAAACTTTGCATCCTGCTGCGCGATGTCCGCCGCCACCGGGAGCGAAAGGATGAACGGGAAAACTGCGAGAAGTCCGCGAGAGATGATCATAGTGACTGAAGTGACGCCGGGTGAGAATCGACAAGGCTATTCGTTCAGCGACGCAAGAACTTCGGGATCGCGAACATCCGCCCAGTCTCCGCTCAATTCGACGACTTGCACGACCTTTCCGCTCTGGCCGAGATCGCGGATGGCATCGGTGAGTTCGAATTCGCCGCGCGGCGAAAGTTGCAGTCGCGATGTGAAATCGAAAATCGAAGGACGGAAGGAATATACTCCCGCATTGTACCATGGGCTAGGGGCTTTTCCTGCGGGCTTTTCGATAAGGTCCGTCAGTTCAAATCGTTCGTTCACGACGACGCAACCACCCTTCGCGATTTCGCCTTCATTGTGCTTCACTGTGACGAGCCCATCGGCGGTACCGAGTGCCACGATGCGCCGGTAGTTTGCGGCATCGATGAGGATGTCGCCGTAGCTCAGCACGAATGGATCATTTCCCGCAAACTCCTTGGCCAGTTCCACGACCCGTCCCGTGCCGTCCTGCACGACTTGGGTGACATATTGCACGCGCACCCCGAACCGTGAACCGTCGCCGAAAAAATCGCGCACTACATCCGCACGATAGCCTACGACGATGCAAAAATCCGTGACCCCCGCAGCCGCAAGACCTTCCACGATGTGGAGCAAAATCGGCTTGCCGCGCACTTCGAGCATCGGCTTTGGAATGTCGTTCGTGAGTTCCTTCATGCGGCTGCCTTTGCCCGCTGCGAGCAAGACGGCTTTCTTAATCATGGTCATATCGTGCCGTCCTTATCACGCGGCGACGCGTGCCTTCAAGGCTCGCGTGCTCGGGGATGGGAATATCGTATCGCAGTCACCAAATGGTCCGGTTCGACCTTTCTTCGGCGGGTTGCCGTTTAATAACGAAATCCTAACCGAAACTTCGCGCTATGAGGCTTCCGTCGCGCTGTGATTGGGGAGAGTATTCCCGTTTATGAACCACCACATCCTGCTCGCCGTTCTCGCTTCCTCCTCAATCTCCTGTTTTGCGGAAGTGCCGCTGGTCGCAGGGCAACCGGTTGTCATTCCCGGCACCAAGGGAGGGTTTGATTTCCTGGAGATTGACGGCACGAAACACCGATTGCTCGCGGACCATACCGGCAACAGTTCCCTCGACGTGATCGACCTCGCCGACGGCAAACTCGTGAAGAGCATCCCGACGGGCAGTGCGCAGGGCGTGGCTGTGGATGAGCTCGCCGGGAAGTATTACGTCAGCGTTAGCAAACAGAAGAAACTCGCCATCATCGATCGTGAAACTCTGGCGGTGACCGGTGAAGTGGCGCTCGGCGGACCGGCGGATGCGCTCGCGTTTAACCCCAAGAACGGTTGCGCGTACGTGGGGCACGACGATGAAAAGGAAGTGTGGGTCGTGGACGTGAAAGCGGGCAAAGTCGTCGGCAGCGTGGCCATCGCGGAAGGGCCGGAGTATGTGATTTATGATGCGGCCAGTGACCGTGTTTTTCAAAACATCAAGTCGAACGACACCGTCTCGGTGATTGCCCCCGGCACGAACACCGTCACGGAATCGTGGACGACCAAGCCCGCCGCAAAGCCTCACGGACTTGCGATGGAAGCGAAGACCAACAGGCTCTTTATCGCTGGAACGAATGGCGAACTGGCGGTTCTCGATGCGAAGACAGGCAAGGTGACCGGCAGCGCGAAGATTGCGCCCGGTGTGGACCAGATCGCGTTTGATCCGGGTCTGCGGCGTGTTTATTGCGCCAGCAGTAATGGAGTCATTTCCGTGGTGCAAATCACGGATGCCGGCGCGTCGTCGCTCGGAGATGTCAAGACGGCCAAGGGCGCAAAAACCCTGGCTGTGGACACGGCGACTCATTCCGTCTGGACCGCCTACGCCGATGGTGCCACGGCCTACGTGCTCAAGCTTGATGCCCGTCCGTAGGGCGCGGATGCGGGCCTTCCATGGCCGGTGGCGGCCTGAAAATTAAGGGAAGACGAAATCGCGTTTCGGATTATATTTCCAAGAATCGCAGCGGGAGCTTCGATTATCCTTTCAGAAATGCCTTCACAACCGTTGCCAGATTTTCAGGCTTTGCTTGGCCGCTATGAGCGTCCGCTCATTCAGTATGCCCATACGTTTGTGAACGATCTCGATGCGGCGAGGGATGTGGTGCAGGAGACATTCATCACGTACGTCCGGGCGCTGACGAAGGAACGCGAGCCCGGCTCCGATCCGCCGCCGACGGAAAAGCAGCATCTGGAAGGCTGGCTCTTTACGGTCACGCGATACAGGGCGCTTGATTACGTTCGGAAACAACAGCGCATCGTGCCAATGCCGTTTATGCCGGCGGATGAGCACTGCCCGATGGCAGGACCGGCGGAGGCTCTGGAGGCGCGGGACGAGGCGGTGTGGCTGATGAAACTCGTGGACCAACTTCCGCCCAATCAGCGGGAAGTCATCCGGCTGTAATTTCAAAGCGATATGAGCTACGAGGAAATCGCCTCCGTCACCGGTCTTTCATCGGGGAATGTCGGTTTTCTTTTGCACCATGGATTGAAGCGCCTGCGGGTCCTCGCGGATCGGCGCACAAACGGAAGGAGCGCGACGGGATGAATATCGACGATCCGAAATTCACGGCTTATGCGCTCAATGCGCTTCCGGTGGGAGAAAAAGAGGCTGTCGAGCCGGGTATCCTTGCGGACAAGGAACTGTGGCATGAGGCCGAAGTCACCGCAGCGTTTGCGGAGAAGCTAAAGCAGGCGTTCACTGCGGACCACAACGCGCGGCTTTCCGATGCGCATTGGCGCGAGATATTTGCAGAGGTTGGTGTCGAGGAATCACCGGGAGTCATACCCTTGCAGCCGGCGCAACCGCGACGCATGCCCGTCTGGGCGCTTTCTGCGGCGGCTGGCGTAATGGCCGGGGCGGTGATTGCATCCATCGCGATTACGTGGGGTGAACGTCCTCATTTGCTCGCTGAATCAAAGCTCGCGAAGCTTTCTGCTGCCGCTGAAATGGTCGCGCCAACCCCGAGCGTACCGGTTCATCCAGCCGCCGATTTACCAATCGCCGGGAAGCGGGAAACGCTTACGGCCACGCAACCATCGAACACCACGTTTGTTCCGCGGCCAGCCGGCGATTCCATGGTCGCTTCGCGGACTGCGGACACGGTGGTAAAAGTCACGCCGGCCTTCGGCGGAAATCGGGATACGACTCCGAGTACAGTTACCTCGCCGGGGGCGGTTTCGGTTGCCGGAATCGTGCCGGTTGATGACGCGTTGGAGGCTCCGCCTGGTGTCGCGCCGCAACCTGTATCGGTCGTCTCGATTCCGGCAATGAACGCAGCTCGGGGCATGATTGGACCCGCTAAATCAACCACGGCACTGGTTCCGCCAACGGTATCGGTCGCCGCAGCTAATGTGAATAATCAGAAGTCCGTGGCTGTTACGGAAGCGCGTAAGAAATCGACTTTCCCGCTGAATCTCGCGGGATCTGTGGCCGTCGGCGTGAATCAGTCCGGGGGAACCCGGAAAACTCCGCCGAACACGAACGATCTCATTTTTTCCGGCGCGCCCGCTTCGCCCCGCAACGACGCGAACCGCATCAGCCCGGGCATCGCAATCGCGCAGGAAGGCACCGGCCTTGCGCTCGGGGGCGCGACCCAGCTCAACACGCTCGGCGACGTAAATGCACTGATGGAGCACGATGGCGCACTGACCGCTTCTTTCGCCGCCAGTGACTTGATCCTGTCCGGGCAAAGCGGCATCTTTTCACTCCGCTCGAATCCCGACGTGAAATACACCATCGTCCTCGACAACGGCGGAATACCGCTTCCGTTTGCCCCGAGCAGCACGGCGGTGCTGGAAGTGTCCGCGCCGTTCACGATTCCATCCGCGCCGTAGCGCGGAAACCGCACGTCCAACTTGCATGGCGAAGGCTCCCCGCTTACGGTCGCTTCATGTTATCGCAGCGCGACTCCATTCTTCGACTTCTCAACGATGAAGACACCGAGACCGCAGAGCTTGTGGAGCGCCAGCTCATCGAGCGCGGCCCGGAAGTTTTGCCAGATCTTCGTGCACTGGCCGCCACGGCCACCGGGCGAGTAGAGCGGAGATTGCGCGAGACAGTCGGGGAAATTGAGCGCCGCATCGCCCAGCAGCATCTCTCGGATCTTTGTTCCCGGTTTAACGATGAAAGCGACATTGAGGCGGTCGCGTGGGCCATCGCCGCCGCCATGCGTCCCGGTGAGGATTTTGAGGAAAGTCGCCGGCTTCTCGACGAGTGGGGGCGCGAACTCTCGAAGCGCCTCACCGAGGCGGAAAACGTGGATGAACAACACGAGATTCTCTCCGACCTCCTTGGCGGTTTTCTGCATTTTCAGGGCAACGAGGACGACTACTACAATCTGGACAACTCTCTCCTCCCGAATGTCATCGAGTCCCGGCTCGGACTCCCGATTTCCATCACGCTCGTCTATATTCTGGTGGCCAGACGCGCAGGTTTGCGGGTGGAAGGCGTAGGGCTTCCGGGGCATTTCATCGCGCGTCTTGGGAATGTTTTCTTCGATCCCTTTCACGGTGGTCGCAGGCTGCATCTCGATGAATGCCGCAGGCTCATGGAAAGCCAGGGGCAGGATCTTCTGCCGAGGCACCTACTGCCATGCACACCGCAGGTCTTTCTGGCGCGCATGCTCAACAACCTCCTTCATGTTGCCGTGCAGGAGGATGACACCGACTCGGCCCGGCTCATTCGGGGCTGGCTGGACGCGCTCGAAAAGGGCGTCGCCTGAAATCATTTTAAAAACAAATGAGGAAACAGCTTGCCACCGTCTCGTTTGTCCCTATTGTCCGCCCCTCTCTTAAACGACCCTATCGTCTAGGGGCCTAGGACACCGCCCTTTCAAGGCGGACACACGGGTTCGAATCCCGTTAGGGTCGCCACTTTCCTTTCTTAAGGGAATTGGTATTTTGGTTTGTGCGGCTTTTCAAAAAGCCGCTATGTGTGGGCAACTATGCGCATCGCAATCCTCGTCTGTTTCATTGCAATCACGTCCTTCGGTGCCGATTGGCCTACCTTTCTCGGGCCCAATCGCGACGGTTCCTCGCCGGAGACCGGTCTTTTGGATCGGTGGCCTGAGGGCGGACCCAAGGTGGTATGGTCCCGCGAAGTTGGCGCCGGCTACAGCGCGCCGAGCGTCATCGACGGAATGGTCGTGCTGTATCACCGCGTCGGTGAAACCGAAATCGCCGAAGCCATGGACGCTCTCACCGGCAAGGTTCGGTGGACGCATTCCACGCCGTCGAAGTTTGAAGATCCGTACGGATTCAACAATGGCCCGCGCTGCCAGCCGTTGCTCACAAAAGATCGATGCTTCCTTTTCGGGGCCGAAGGCCGCCTCGTCTGCCTTGATCGGTCAACCGGAAAGGAAATCTGGCAGCGAAACACGAGCGCCGATTTCAACGTCCCGGACGCTTTCTTCGGCGTGGGCAGCGCGCCCGTTCTGGATGGCGACCGGCTCATCGTGCATGTCGGCGGACAGCCCGATGCCAGCGTCGTCGCCTTCGATGCCGCGACTGGAAAGACATTGTGGGCCAATGGCGGCGCGAAGACCTGGGACGGAGCACTCATGCAAGGATGGCCCGGCGAGCCTTTTGTAAAATGGGACCCTTCGCATCCCGCTTTCGCAAAAGCTGCGAGCTACGCAGCGCCGGTCCTCGCGACGATTCACGGTCAACGTCACGTCCTCACTGTCACCCGGCAGGGCCTTATTTCGCTCGACCCCGACACAGGCGCGCACCGGTTCTCATTCTGGTTTCGCTCGCCACGAGAGGAGACCGTCAATGCCATGCCTCCGGTCGTTAAGGGCGACTGCATCCTGATTTCGTCCGCATATTACAAGAGCGGCAGCGTACTGCTGCGCGTAGCGCCGGATGGTAAACACGTCGAAGAAGTTTGGCGCTCGCTCGCGCTGGAAATGCATTGGTCGCAGCCCAATCTCGTGGGCGATTACCTTTACGCATTCAGCGGGCGCAACGAGCCCGACGGTGTCTTTCGTTGCGTCGAATTCCTTACGGGAAAAGTGATGTGGGAGCGCGACGAACGCTGGCGCAAAGGCGGGCACAACAAGCTTCGCGGCGAGCCCATGCCCGACGTATTTGCCCGCGGCTGGGCCATCCACGCCGATGGAAAGCTTATCGCACTTGGCGAAGCCGGTCTGCTCGGTCTCTTTAAAGTGAACCCGGAAAAATGCGAGGAACTTGCCCGCTGGCAGGTCCCCGGCCTCGTTTATCCCACCTGGGCCGGCCCCGTCCTGTCCGGTGGCTGCCTTTATCTGCGCAGCGAAGAGCGGCTCGTTTGCGTGAATGTGGCCAAGTAGCAGCCTCTTTCATTGTCACTGCCGAAAGCAGGGTGTAGAGTGGCGGCATGACAAATCCTGAACCAAATTCGCGGCTGAATGTGCCGATCAAACTCGTGGCGCAGCCCAAAGGCGATTTTGCGCTGGCCGGGTCGGATGGCTCGGTCCCCGCCGCTGTAGAAGGCGCGGTGATCGTGTCGATTGGGGGAGTATCCGGTGCCGGCGCGGTTTCCGCAGTATCGCAGTTGCTGAACATTGAAGCGCCCGGAGGCGAGCTCGCGTCGAGTTCCGGCGCCGCAGTTAAGGCGACGGATGATCTTTCATTTGCCTCCACCGACCTCGCCCATGCTCACAGCGGGCTGTCGGTCGAGTCTCAGTCCCTCTCGATTCCTGACGCGGTGAAAGCAGCGGGATTGAACCTCGGGGCGCCAAAATTTACCTACTAACTATGGACACTCAACGCCTCTGGCTCATGTATCCGAGCCGCCATGTGACCCGCCCCGTCATCTGCGAACTCGCCAAGAAATTCGACGTCGTATTCAACATTCGCCAAGCGAGCGTGAACGACGAGATCGGTCTCGTCTCGCTGGAGTTGCAAGGGGAGCGCGGGATCATCAAGGCAGCCATCGCGTGGCTGGAAGAGCAGGGCATCAAGGTAGAGCCGCTGGAGATTCAGACCATCGAGGGCTAGTCGAGTTTGCCCGGTGTGGTTGAGCACTGAGCGGAGAAATACCACATGTCTAATCCAATTGAATTTCAAGTCACTCCGGCGCACGTCGGAGTCCGGCTCGACCATTTCCTCGGCGAGCAGGGGACCGAGTTTTCCCGCTCGCGACTGCAAATGTTTGTCCG
Organism: Verrucomicrobiaceae bacterium; assembly: GCA_043719365.1. Classification (GTDB taxonomy): domain Bacteria; phylum Verrucomicrobiota; class Verrucomicrobiia; order Chthoniobacterales; family Chthoniobacteraceae; genus SXWH01. The sequence goes on from JAYSTZ010000869.1 coordinate 11,556, forward strand.
CGACGGGTACCTCACCGTCGATGGCGCGATCGTAAAGCCGAACCATAAACTGCGCGGCCACGAAAAGATCGTGCTCAACGAACCGGCTCCCACCGCGAGCACCACGGAAGCGCAGGATATTGCGCTCGAAGTGCTTTTTGAAGATGCCGACATCATCGTCATCAACAAACCGCCCGGCCTCGTCGTGCATCCCGCCGCCGGGCATCACAACGGCACGCTCGTCAATGCGCTGCTTTTCCACTGCGACGAACTCAGCGGCATCGGCGGAGTCGAGAGGCCCGGCATCGTGCATCGCCTCGATAAAGAAACGAGCGGCTGTCTCGTCGCAGCCAAGAACGACGCCGCGCATCATTCGTTGCAGGAGCAGTTCGCCGATCGCGACGTAACAAAGATTTACCTCGCGATCGCGTCCGGCACGATGACGCGGCGCAACGGCGTCGTCGATGAGCCGATCGGGCGGCATCGGGTGCATCGCCAAAAGATGTCCATCGCAAGGGCAGGGGAGGGAAAAGAGGCGAAGACCGGATGGCGGGTTCTCGGTCAATTGCCCGAGGGAACGCTCGTGGAATGCACGCTCTTTACCGGACGCACGCACCAGATTCGCGTCCACATGAAGCACATCGGCAATCCGCTCGTAGGCGACGAAGTTTACGGAAAGCGCGGCAATTTCACCCGTCAGATGCTGCACGCATGGAAGCTCGGCTTCAACCACCCCCGCACGGGCGAACGGATCGACCTTGTCGCGCCAATCCCAGAGGATTTCCGCGCCGCCGGTGTCGGCGCATTGCTCTCGCCGGACGGCGTGCCGCTGGTGGACGCACCCCGCAAACGCCGGATGGTCTGAATGCCGAAAACCCGCAGCGGGAACTCGGCGATAAAAGGAGCTTTCGATTCTTCCGACTTTGCACGAACGTCTCGGCAACTATGAGCCCATTCACTTGTGTAAAGAGCCTGCTGACCACACTCGCCGCAGTTTTTCTGTGCAGCGCGACCTTTGCCGCCGACAAGCCGGATGCGCGCGAACTTCTCAAGCAGGCACGCGCCGCGCAGTCCAATGTGGACGCGAAGTTCAGCGGGCATTTTAGTATTGGCCCGAGCTCAAAAAAAACCCCGTTTATTCTCAGCGTTTCCAACGGGGTCATCCGGTACGAATTCCAGGACAACAAGGATACGATCACGCTGCGCCTTGGCGAAAAGGATTCGCGTCTGGAGCAAACGCTCGGCGGAAAGCCCGAGCGCATCACATCCGGAAAGTTCGATGACCCGGTGCGTGGTACGACAATCACCTACGAGGATCTCGCGATGCGTTTCCTCTATTGGCCCGACGCGAAGGTCGTGGATGACGCCGCGATTCTTGTTCAGGATTCTTGGGAGGTTGAAATTCGCCCGCCCGCAGGAACTGTGACTCAATACTCCAAGGTGAATGCATGGTTTTCCAAAGCGGACAACGCGATGATGAAAATGCAAGCGTACGACTCCTCGGGGAAGATCGCCCGCACATTCACAGCTACCAGCGCAATGAAGCGCGATGGCCGCTATTACCTCAAAACGATGCGGATCATGGGGCCGGATGGGAAGCTGAGGAATGCGACGATTCTGGAGCTGGATGACTTGCTGAAGTAGTCGGCGAAATCCGCTGTTGATCGCTTCGGAATCGCTCCCTACCGTCCCGACCCTTAAAACCTGTGGCTACTACCAAACGCGTCCTTTTTGTCTGCACTGGAAACATCTGCCGAAGCCCCATCGCAGAAGGTCTCCTTCGTCACGCCGTGCGTTCGCGCCGCGACGTGGAAGTCGCCAGCGCCGGCGTTGCGACGGGTTACGGGCAGCGGCCCAGTGAGAACGGCGTAGAGGCGTGCCGCCAGGTCGGCGTCGATATCCGCGCCATCCGCTCGCAGCCGCTGACCGACGAACTCGTCGAGTGGGCGACCCACATCTACGGGATGACCCGCTCGCACCTCGATGCGATCCTCACATTTTTCCCCGAGGCCGAGGAAAAAGCATGGCTGGCTTGCGAGTTCGAACCGTCGCTCGCAGCGCGGCCCGAAGTGCCCGATCCCATCGGCATGGGCATGCACGCATACATCGCCACACGCGATCATCTTTCCAAAGCACTCCCCAGTCTCATCAAGCACATCGACACACCAATAATGACTCAAACATCCATGAATCCTGCAACCACACAGAAAACCATCCGCATCGCCCTCGGCGCTGACCACGGCGGAGTGGAAGTGAAAAGCGCCGTCCATGCCGCGCTGAAAGCGAAAGGATTCATCGTTCAAGACCTCGGCACAAACTCGACGGATTCCGTGGATTACCCGGATTACGCGGGCCTCGTGTGTGACCAGGTTCTTTCGGGTGAGGCGGACTTCGGGGTGCTAATGTGCCGGACCGGAATCGGCATGAGCATCGCCGCGAATCGCCATCAGGGGATTCGTGCCGCGCTCGTCACGAATGCAGCGGATGCCGCGACCACGCGCCGCCATAATAATGCGAATGTCGTCTGCCTCGGTGCGAGCAATGTCGCGCCGAATAAAGCAGGCGAAATCGTCGAGGCATTCCTCACGACGGAGTTCGAAGGCGGTCGCCACGCGGGACGCGTCGATAAGATCGAGCAGTGTTCTTCGTCTGTCGGCGGCAAATCGCTCGCGGAGGTGGATAG
>JAYSTZ010000870.1:0-2388 GCA_043719365.1 Verrucomicrobiaceae bacterium
TCGGGGAAATGGGAGCCAGATTGCATGAGGGCGGAGGGAAGCGGGTTTCGAGGCTGGTGGCAAGCTGTGGGAAGAGTTGCCGTCACGATCAACGATACAAGCTGGCCCGCACGCCCCCTTCTCGCTTCCTGCGCCTGTCGTCTCCCAACCGTAGCGCGACGTGACGGAGGATGATGGTCATGACCTGCAATCCTCGGGAACCGGATGGAATGAATTCGGCAGTATGAACCATTACAAAGCCTTCCAACCGCGCACGACTCAACGCTTTTTGAATAGTCGTGCCCGAAGTTGGCACGCGCGAAACGGCACGCTGCCGGACGGCTTGGAAAGCCGACGCAAATTGGGTACCATAAGGCTCCCCAACGCCGCGGAAACACTTCCCTCCACCCCAAAAAGCGGGTGCTCGCATAGCGCTTTATTCCAATTCTCTTTCACGTTGAGGCGAATTTGCTGGTGCTTTTTGCCACTGACTGCGTTGCGACTCAGTCACGTAGTGCCCCGACTTGTCGAGACTCCTTCAGCGCGCCTTGCCAGTGGCAAAAATCCTGCGCGCCTTTGCCTCAACTTGAACACTCATTGGAATTGCGAGGCGTTCTGTTCGTTCTGTTGGGTTTGGGTCGGTGTCCATTTCGTTCATGGACTCGGGAATCTAAAATTCGAGGATATTCTTCAATACCGTAAAACTAAGCACATTCTCAAAAACTAAACTTATGGTATTTACAAGATTCCACGTCTCGCTATCAATTCTGCTTCGTTAGCTGATTTCCACCAGAGAGACGGAATGGGCGCAGAGAATCGAATTACAAAGAAATTCTCTGCGTTCGTCCCGTCTCAGCGGTGCCTCCCGGAGGATGTCAGAGAGCGGAATTAATCACACCCAGCCATGTCGCTCAATCCAGAGACTGAATCCACCACAGGCAACTCCACCCTCTTCGGAAGCCTGCTGACCAAATTTGCCGCCCGCGAAGACGCCGAAAGCGTTTTGAGGGACAGCTTCGGAGCTCACATTGATCACTCAAAAGCAGGCGAAATCTTATCGTCATGGCGCGAGGGCGATTTCTCCGCGCTGCCCAAGGTTCACTGGGTTGACAGCAGTGAAATTGGCGGCCTCGGCGGGGCATTTGCGGCAGGGAAAATCCTTATAGACAAAGCGTTGACCGGAGAGCGGGCGCAGGCCGCGGTGCTCGAAGAAATCGGCCACTGGTTCGACTCGCAGATTAATACGTTCGATGCCGACGGTGACGAAGGAGAGATTTTCTCCGCGCTCGTACGCGGTCAGACCCTCGGCGCTGATACTCTTGCTGCTTTGAAAACCCAGAACGATCACACGATGATCGAACTCGACGGGGTGATGGTGGACGCCGAGGGCACGGGGGTAACAGTTGCGCAAGTGCAGTCCTGGAAAACAGGGATCACTCAAACGCTCACTGCGATTGATAATGCTGTCTATTCCAACATCCTTCAGAAGTCGTTTCCGCTGGTTGGAAACAGCCTGGGGAATCTCTACCTCGCCAACGGTGCAGCGGCGACGTATGTCAAGACGCTGAAGAGCGCCGTTGAGTCTGGCATCGATCAGATGACATTGGCCCTTCCTCTGGCCCCGGAATACGCGGAGACGACTGTGGAGTCTTACGTGAACAATGCCCTCATAAACGCCGGATTTACGAATACCTCTGTGAACGTCACTGTGGACGGGGGAAACGCACACTTCAACTTTACCACGAATGAGGTAAAATCCGCGACTGTCTCACTGGCAAACGATCTCGGACTCGGCGGCCTTGGATTTTCCGGCGTCGGAGGGAGTGCGAATGCCGATTTTACTTGGGATTTCGACTTCGGCATGGGCGTAGATACCGCGGGCTTTTACCTCGATCTCAGTGCTTCGCCGGACTTTGGGCTGAAGGTTCTGCTGGATATCCCGGACGCTCAACTCACCGGAAACCTCGGTCCGATTCGCTACAGTATTGGCGACGAGGACGCCGATATGACAGTGGGAAATCGAGGCCTCGATATGGATGGCGACTTAAATCTCCCGACCAAGCTCACAACCGAGTTCGCGCTCCATTTTACCGACCCAAGCGGTGACGGGAAATTGCGCGTTTCGGAACTCGGAAGCTTCACACCGGGCGCAAACCTCGCCACTTACCTGAACGGCGCTCTTGATCTTTCCCTCGACCTTGCTGCGAACATGCCGGGCTCGGTGTTTGCCTCGGCGGGCGGCGGCTTCAACGTGGATTGGAACATTGTGAACCTCGCCTTCGACGCGAACGGATTCAGCGTCGGCGGAGGCTCACCGAACGTGTCGTTTTCGAACTGGAAACAGGACATGGGCGTGGTGCTGGAGGATTTCCTCGCGCCGATTCTCGATACCCTCAACAAGGTTCTGAG
>JAYSTZ010000088.1:0-2017 GCA_043719365.1 Verrucomicrobiaceae bacterium
AGCGACGATCAGGAGCAGTTCGAGCAGCTCATCACGCTGCCCGACGGAATTCTCCTAGTCACCGGCCCGACCGGATCGGGGAAAACGACGACGCTTTACGCGTGCTTGAACACGATTAATAAGCCGGACAAAAAACTCATCACGGTCGAAGACCCGGTCGAGTATCAGATGGCCGGCATCAATCAGGTGCAGGTCAATGCGGAAGTCGGAATGACCTTCCCCGCAGCGCTGCGTGCGATGCTTCGCCAGGCACCGAACATCATCATGATCGGAGAAATTCGTGACGCGGAGACGGCCAATATCGCCATCAATGCCGCGCTCACCGGACACCTTGTATTCTCCACGCTCCATACGAACGACGCGCCGAGCGCCGTTGCGCGCCTCGTCGATATTGGCGTGCAGCCATTTCTCGTTTCGTCCGCCGTCCGTGCGATGGTGGCTCAGCGTCTCGTGCGGAAAATTTGCCCGAAATGCAAAGCGCCGGTGGAACTCACGGACGCAGAAGTCAGCGGTCTCGGCCTTGATCGTTCGCAGCTCCACGAGGCGAATATTCTGCAAGGTGCCGGATGCGATGCGTGCAAGGGACGCGGATACAAAGGCCGAGCGGGCATCTTTGAGATCTTCGTGATCGATGACGAGGTCCGCCACATGATCAATAACAAATCCACCACCGTGGAACTCCGCAAGCGCGCCCGCGAAATGGGGATGCGCACGCTCCGCGAAGACGGCATCCGCAAAGTGCTCGGCGGCATGACGACTGCCGATGAAGTCATCAGCGCCACGATGTCGGACGCTGACTAAGCAAAAATGTAAATGGGTCTCTTCTCAAAAAAGTCCGCACCCGAACCTGTCACACTCGCTCCGCCACCGAGTCGTCCGGCGCCGGGGATCTCCGTCGGCGAGCGCGGTGCGTTTGCGCCGATTGGAGACTTGCTCCGGTTGGCGGTTGAGAGCGAAGCCTCCGACATTCATCTCTCCGTGGGTTCGCCGCCGACTTTTCGGATTCACGGCGTTTTGGTCCGCCTAGAGACGCGCGCGCTTTTTCCGGAAGACACCGACAATTTCGCGCGGGACATCGCCAACGGAACGCAGATTCACGCTCTGACAACCGAAGGGAGTGTTGATTTTGCGATGACGCACGATGGCCGAAATCGCTTTCGCGTCAGCCTCTATAAACAAAAAGGCACGACGGCAATGGCCATGCGCCTTTTGCCTAAGCGAATGCTCTCGCTGGAAGAAATCGGTCTTCCTCCGATCGCTTCCGAACTCATCCGACTGCCGCGCGGAATGGTGCTCGTCACAGGCCCCACCGGCTCTGGAAAAACGACGACGCTTGCCGCGATGCTGAACTCGATTAACGCACACCTCGGCGATCACATCGTGACCATTGAAGACCCCGTGGAATATGTCCACGAGCATCAGTCGGGAATGATCCATCAGCGCGAAGTTGGCGTCGATGTGCCAAGCTTTCCTGAAGGCCTGCGGCGTGCGCTTCGTCAGGACCCCGACGTCATTCTCGTCGGTGAAATGCGTGACTTGGAGACGATGGAAACTGCCATCCGCGCGGCTGAGACCGGGCACCTGGTTTTTTCCACGCTTCATACGACCGGCGCGGGTCGCACCGTGGATCGCATCGTCGATTCTTTTCCGGCGCACCAGCAGGAGCAGATTCGTGTGCAGCTCTCCACGAATCTGAAGGCTGTGATTTCGCAACTCCTCGTGCCTCGCATCGACAAGCCGGGCCGCATTGCCGTGTTTGAAATCATGGTGAATACGCACGCCGTTGCCGCGTTGATCCGCGACAACAAGACGTTCCGAATCGCCACGGAAATCCAGACCGGATCGAAAGTGGGAATGGTCACGATCGAGCAGTCGCTCGTCGATCTCTACCTCGCTGGTATCATCGCTCGCGATGAAGTCTTCTCAAAGGCGCAGGACCCAGAGCTTGCTGCTCAATTGCTCGCCGGACGAGAAGCGCGGCGCTGAGAAGGGGTGTGATTAAAACTGGAATGCTGCT
>JAYSTZ010000871.1:0-5477 GCA_043719365.1 Verrucomicrobiaceae bacterium
TTTCGAGCAGGTGGATGCGATTATTTGTCCGACTTCGCCGGAGCCTGCGTTCAAGGCGGGCGACCGTTCGGATGACCCGATGAAGATGTATTTGGCCGATATTTTCACCATCGCCTGCAACCTTGCGGGGACTTGCGGTGTGAGCCTGCCGTGCGGTTTTGCGATGACGGACGGCGTGAAATTGCCGATCGGTGTCCAGTTGATCGGTCAGCCTTGGAAAGAGGCGCAGCTCCTGCAAATCGCGCACGCTTACGAGCAGTCCACGCCGTGGCATAAGGAAAAGCCGGCGCTGTAGCGGATTCGGCCCGCGAAAGGCATGGGGTCTGCATAGAAGCACTGTTCGAATATGTCTCAGCCCACGCCAAATCGCGCAAAAGCGCTGCTCGTCCTGCTTGTGGTCGCGCTTGCCGTGGTGATGTTTTATCCCGTTGGCGGATACGCGTTTCTGAATTGGGACGATGACATTTACCTCCAGAATAATCCGTATCTTCGGAACGGATTCACGGTGACGAGTGTGGACTGGGCGTTCACTGCGAACCTCACGCATTTTTCGCAATACGCGGAATACTGGGCGCCGCTCACGTTACTGACGCGCATCGCCGATGCGCAATTTTTCGGCATTTCGCCGGGGGCCATGCACGTGACGAGTGTCTGTCTGCAAGCGCTGAACGCACTCCTGCTCGCACTGGCGCTGCACGCGCTGACGGGAGCCTGGTGGCGATCCGCTGTCGTTGCGCTGCTATTTCTTGTGCATCCGCAAAACATGGAGCCTGCGCTTTGGCTTTCGGCTCGGAAGGATTTGGTGGCGGCGACGTTCCTCTTTCTGACGCTGTTGGCCTATGCTCGCTACGCCCGGAAGCCGGGGCGGGGGACTTACGCGGTTTTGCTGCTCGCATTCGTCGGAGCGCTCATGGCGAAGCCGATGGCGGTATCGGTGCCGATACTGTTGCTCCTGCTGGATTTCTGGCCGCTGAAGCGGTGGAGTTCGTCCGACCGTGCTGCAAATGTGCGGCTCTGCGCGGAAAAGCTGCCGCTGGTTATCCTCGCGGGAATCGCCGCCGGGCTGGCCATTCTCGCGCAGCAGGATGTCGGGGCGATGGGCTCGTATCCGTGGAGCGTCCGCATTTCCAACGCCATCTACGCCACGGCGACGTATGTGCGGCGGGCAGTTTGGCCGGGAGATTTGTGCATCTTTTACCCGCACACCAGCGGGACGCTTTCGAACGGGATGATCGCCGCTTGCCTCGCGGTGCCGGTCGCTTTGACGGCGTTTGCCGCGTGGCAAATCCGGAAGCGTCCGGTCGTGGCGGTCGGGTGGCTGTGGTTCCTCGCGGGACTCGCGCCGGTCATCGGGCTCGTGCAAGTGGGGCGTCAGGCGATGGCCGACCGGTATTTTTACACGACGGGAATCGGGCTGTTCATTGCAGCGGTTTGGTTCGGTGCAGACTTGCTCCGCTCGCAGGTTGCAAAGCGCGCGATTGCAGTAATTGGGATCGCCGCGCTGACCGTGGGTTCGGTGTTCCAAGTGCGGTTTTGGCGTGATAGCGGGACGGCATTCGAGCGGGCGGTGAACGTCACCGAGAGAAATGCCATTGCGCACGGAAACCTCGGCTCATTCTATTTTGCCGGCGGCGAACTCGAACAGGCAAAATCCCATATCATGACGAGCTTGTCGTTGGATCCGTTCCAGTTCACGGCATGGTTTAATTTAGGGCTTCTGGAATCGAAGCTCGGTCGAACGCCAGCCGCCATCCATGCCTACGAGCGGGCAGTGATTTTGGACCAGAAATCGGCGAAGGCCCATTTCAACCTTGGACAACTGCTCGCGCAAAGCGGCAGGAAAGCAGAAGCGATTCCGCTGCTCCAGCGCGCGTCCGAACTTGCACCCGGGTGGGATGAGCCCGCCAAGCTGCTGCCGGAACTCCGTCGCTGATCTAGTAAGCGTTCTCGCGTTTGAAGAACGTGAGGAACATGATCTGGAAATCGAGCATGAGGCTCCAGTTTTCCATGTACCAAAGGTCGCAGTTGATGCGTTCGCCCAGGTCGGTATCGCCCCGCCAGCCTTTGACCTGCGCCCATCCGGTCATCCCGGGTTTGGCGTTGTGGCGCGCTTGGTAGTGGGGAATCTCGTGCTTGAAATTCTTGATGAGTTCCGGACGCTCGGGACGAGGTCCGACGAGGCTCATCTCGCCCTTTAAAACGTTCCAAAACTGCGGGAGTTCATCGATATTCCACTTGCGCATGAATGCGCCGATTCGCAGGCGGCGGGGATCGTCTTTCTGGCACCATTTTGCGCCTGTTCCAGTCTCGGCATCGATTTTCATCGAGCGGATTTTGATGATGTCGAAGCCCATGCCATTCAAGCCGCACCGGCGCTGACGATAGAACACCGGGCCGGGCGATTCGAGCCAAACGATGAAGGCAAACAGGGCGATGAAAGGCGTAAACAGAACAATGCCAATGAGCGCTCCGAGAATATCCACTGCCCGCTTGATGGCGATATTCGAGAGCAGATCGAGCGGCAACCTAGTGACGCCCATGATCGGGATGCCGCTGACCGTTTCGAGGTGGAGCCCAGAAACTAGAATCTGGAAGTAGCTCGGGATGAGTTTGAACTGCACCATTTCCCGCTCGCAGAGATTGGCCAGCGAGATGACGTCTTCCTTGACGCTCGTGATGTCGGTCAGAACGACGATATCCGCGCCGTGGTGCTCAATGGCGTGTTCGATGTGCTGGTAATCGCCGAGGATTTTGACCTGCGTCGGCGGCTTTTTATGAAACCGCGAGGAGCGCATGGGCGACACGCAGCCGATGACTTCGTAAGCGGAACCCGCATCGCCCGAGAATGCATGTGTGAGCCGTTCAGACTCTTCATTCCATCCTACAAAGAGGATGCGCTGGCGGAGATTGGAAACCACCGAAGAACGTTGGAGGAACGAGTGAAATGCGAAGCGCCATAAAAGGAGCGAAGCCACTGAAACAACCGCCGATATCCCTACATAAAGGCGCGAGATGGGCGGCGTCGTTCGGAAGACGAGCGTGATGAGGAGAAATCCCGCCGTCCAAATCATTCCGCTCTTTATAATCTGCAACGATACGAATCGGAATCGGAGGAGCGTCCCGCGTTGATAGAGCCCGAGCCACGAAAGCGCTGAAATCTGAAGAATGCCGCCGAAGACAATGTATCCGGCATAATCCCGCAGGCTCATGTGGTCCGGTACTCCGTATTCCTGGATGGGAGACTGGAATCGGAGCCAAAACGAAATCAGGAGCGAGTAGAGGACGATCGCAGAGTCACACAGAAGGCTGGTAAGAACGATCCGATCTGGGAGCGAGCGATCCCGTTTGGTCTTGGCCGGCAGGCTTCGCGTGAGTGAGATGGACGAGGTTTCCGCGATTGCGGCAACCGTGGTTCCGTCTGGGGTCGAATAATTCAATCCGGTCTCTTCTCCGTTCATTTATTAGGTTTTTAGCGTTCCAGAAATTATGGATTTACTGGAATTCGGACGCTAGAAAATAGTCACTTGTTCGTCAAGGCGTGAGCGAAAAGAAAGATTACAACTTGTTTGGATCAGAAAACCTGCTGCCGCAACGCCTTCGGACCAGGGGCTTTCGGCCCTCCGCCGGGCCGAATTCTGCGGGTCAAAAATCATTTTCATGCGCTCAAGAACAGATTCCTCAAGGACAGAGGATCACGTTCTCGATTCGATGAGCGGCCGTTGACGCGATTTTCAACGGGCGTATGCTGCGAGACTCTACCCGGAACAGGCCATAGATCAGAGTGAAGAAGATTTTCTGCAAAAAATTCTTGCCTCCATTTGGGAAGTAATCCTAGAGTCCCGACCTCGTTAATGCGGGCGTAGCTCAGTTGGTAGAGCGCTTCCTTGCCAAGGAAGTTGTCGAGAGTTCGAATCTCTTCGCCCGCTCCAAGTCCCAGTCGGGAATTGGATGGTCCACGGTAATGGACCAGCTTTGAAACCATTCGGCAATCGGACGCATCTTTTCAGCCGATTTGTGGAGCTTGTGAAAAATTTCACAAAGAGGACTTGCCTTGTTTTCGGGCGTTGGTTTTAGTGATGGCAGTGTATAGGACTGCATCCACTTTGGCTTTTTCGGCTTTTGCTTTCGCGCCTGCTTTTTCAGGCTGCGAGAAGCGGATCGAGCCTGCGAATATCGAGACGGTGAACCGGATGCAGACTGCGGCTGAGAACAATCTCCGAGGCCTCACTCCGAAAGAGGTTGAGAGCGTTTTGGGGCAACCGGAGCGTATCGAGCGATTCACGCTCACAAGGCCGGCTGTGAAGGAGTTTGAGGGCATGCGGATGGTTTATTTGCAGGATGGCAAGAAGATCGTTCTGCATTTCGTGGATGGCAAGATGGTTCGCGACGTGCCGGAGTTTGGGGAGAAGGAACCCAAGACAATTGACGATGCAAAAGCTCCAAAACACGGAGCGCACATGTTGGAGAAGAAACCCTGATTTTTATGGAAATACCTGCCGATCTGTTGGCCAAGATGGATGAAGCAATTTCGCACTACCCGGTGTCGAAACGCTCCGCCTCGCTTCCATTGTTGCACCTTTGGCAGGAGCATTTTGGGTTCGTTTCCGATCCTGCGGTTTCCTGGATTGCTGCGAAGCTGGAGCTTCAGCCCATCAACGTGCTGGAGTTGGTGACGTTTTACCCGATGTTCCGCCGTCAGCCGGCCGGGGCGACGCACATTCGGATTTGCCGCACGCTTTCCTGTGCGCTCGGCGGTGCATACGAATTGCGTGAGCGGGTGGCGAAGGCTGCGGGAATTGATTTGGCGGCGTTTTTGGAGGGGCAGAAAAAGACGACGGACCATGGACACCCTCACAATCCGGGACATGGAAATCCGATTGCAATTTCGCCGGATGGGAAGGTTTCGATGGAATTTGTCGAGTGTCTGGCTTCGTGCGGATCGGCACCTGTCGCGATGGTGAATGACAATTTTAAGGAGAATATCTCGCTGGAGAAAGCGGCGGACCTTCTCGGTGTGACGAAGAGCGATGCGACTCTGCCGAAAGTGCTACCGCCGCATCCACGGGAAAAGCGGGTGGTTTTCAAGAACATCGACGTCGCGGGCTATACGCCGGACATCGAGTGTTACTTGAAAAATGGTGGATATACGGAGCTGAAAAAGGCGCTCTCGATGAAGCCCGATGAGATCGTGAGCGAGGTGAAGGCGTCGGGTCTTCGCGGTCGCGGCGGCGCGGGATTTCCTTGCGGCGTGAAGTGGGGATTCATCAAACGCGGCGGGCCGAAGCCGACGTATCTGATTTGCAATGCGGACGAGTCGGAGCCGGGGACGTTTAAGGACCGGTATATCATTCATCAGGACCCGCACCAGCTCATCGAGGGGATGATCATCTCGTGCTTCGCGGTCGGCGCGAACCTTGCATACATCTACATCCGCGGCGAGTTCCCGGAAGGCGCGCAGATTTTGGAGAAGGCGCTGG
>JAYSTZ010000872.1:0-5477 GCA_043719365.1 Verrucomicrobiaceae bacterium
AGCGTCTGGTAAACCTCGAAGCCCGGTATGCCGAACAACCGCTGCGAGGCTTCAGGATTGGCAGCGAGGTCGGGGTCGAGCGCACCCGGTGCAGCGCCCGACCCGCCGATAGTGAGCAGCGCGACGTCTGGATGATCGAGAATCGCTCCGCCCGTCGGCGCGCTTAGTTCCAGCCGGACGGTTTCAGGCCCTTCGTCTTCCGAATCCGAGAGCAGCGTCACGGAGAATGTGAGACTCGTGACGCCGGGGCCGAATGTGAGCATGCCACTCGCGGCGTTGTAGTCGTCTCCTTCGGTAGCGGTCCCATCGGAAGTCGCGTAGCGCACTGTCACCGTGCCGGCGCTGCCGCCCATCCGATTGACGGTGACATTTGCGATTGTGCCCTCTTCCGAGGGCCCGAGCTGGTAGCCGGAAAACGCAATCTTTCCCTGCGCTGGTGCCGCTGCCGGGGCGGTGTCGAGCACGGCGACGAAAAACTCGCCACGCGCAAAGTAGGCGTTTTCCCCGCCGGCGATGATGAATTTTTGACCGCTCGTGAGAAATCCGTGAGCTCTCGCTTGATCGCCTACGAAGAACTTGCGCATTCCGCCTTCCCCAAAAGTTGGATCGAGCGAGCCGGTGCCGAGAAGGCGCTCCGCGATGATCGTGTCGCTGACAAACTCAGTCGCCGATATGAGGATGCTGCCGTCCGTTTGCACCGCGATCCCGGAGGATGTCTGGTCGCCGTTGAGTGGGGACGTGAAGATGCCCTGATTCGCAAAAGTCGTATCCCGGCTTCCATCCGCATTAAGTCGGATCACAGCCATATCTAGCCCAGTGAATGGCCGCTTCACGGTGCCCTCTACGACGATGCGCCCATCGGCTAAGACCGCCACTGCGTTGATCGCGTCCGCCGACCCTCCGAAGTCCACAAAGCTAATGCCATCGCCCGAAAACGACGAATCGAGCGCGCCGTTTTCATTGTAGCGAACGACGACGCCATTGCCCGTTCCCTTGCTGGTGCCGACGACCAGAAGCTTGCCATCGCTCTGCAGTGTAATGGCGTTCGCGGTTTCCAGTTGCGCGATCACGGTCGTCACAAGCCCGTCGCCGTCCAAAGTCGTATCGAGGGTGCCGTTCGGCATCAATCGTACGAGTTCAAAGTTCTGATAACTCCCGAAAAAATAATGATCGTCAGTGCCGGCGATGACGATCCGTCCTTGAGAATCGATGAGCATGTCACTGACCGTGTCATCGCCACCGACATCAATCGTCTTCAGCCCGGCAGTCCCGAAACTTGTGTCGAGCGTGCCGTTTGAAAGATAGCGCGCTACGAAATAATTGTAGCTGTTCGACTGCAAATAAACTCCAGATACCACGATCTTCCCGTCGGTCTGTAATGCGACTGCCCGAGCCCGATCTCCGCCTAGGGAAAACTCGGAGAGGATCTGCCCGTTCGTGCCAAAACTCGTATCAAGCGAACCATCCGCATTGAAGCGAATGAGCGCAGTGTGCGCATCCTGGCCCCCATTTCCCAACGTGCCGACAACGATGACTTTCCCATCAGCCTGCGCGACTGAATCGGCACCGTCGATGCTCGACCCCGCGAAAAAACCAAACTTCGCTTTGCCCGCACTGCCGAATGTGCTGTCGAGCGCTCCCGCAGTCGTAAGGCGCACGAGCGCGCCGTCTTGGTGCCCGCCGCCATCGAAGTTTGCGAGCGAGACAATTTTTCCATCGGCCTGCACGACGACGCTTTTTGCTGTATCGGTACTTGCCGAGATGTCAGTCGTGAAAAAACCACCGGTCGCGAAGGAAGGATCCGCGCTGCCGTTCGGCTGAAATCGGGCTACGGCCAAATTGCCGCCCGAGTTTCCAGTGACGACAATTTTTCCATCTGCCTGAAACGACAGTCCTCCGACGAGATTGCCTTCGACACTTCCGGTGATTGTCGCGATGCCGGCCGTCCCGAATGTTGAGTCCAGAACGCCAGCGGCGGACAGACGAGCGACGGCAAATCCACTCGCGCCGTTACCCGCAGCAATGATTTTCCCATCAGCCTGAATTGCGAGACCATTCACACGATCCGCACCGCCGCCTGCATCGATGAGCTTCTTGCCCGCAACACCGAATGACGTATCGATTTTTCCGCTCGCTGAAAATCGAGCGAATGCAAAATCGGTTCCGCTGGTCCCGGCGACGAGCAGTTTCCCGTCGGATTGCAGCGCGATTTTCGTCGCTTCATCGGTGCCGCCCAAGTCGAGCTTCACTTTCCCCGCGGTGCCAAACGACGCATCGAGCACACCGTCCGCCGTGTATCCGGCCAGCGCGAAGTTTCCACTCGTGCTGCCCGCCAGCACAATGCGGCCGGATGCTTGAACCGCGATATCCAGCGCCCGGTCATCGCCCCCAAAGTCGGTCTGCACCAGCCCGTTTACGCCGAATGTACGATCGAGCGTGCCGGCGGAATCGTAGCGAAGAAGCATGAAGTCATCACCGATCTGTCCGGCGGTGAGAATCCTGCCATCCGCGAGTTGGCGGATGGCGAAACCTTGCTCGTGAATCGCCTCGCCGCTTTCTCCCGTGCCATAAAAGTCCGACAACACGCGACCCTGCGTGCCGAACGATGCGTCCAGCGTTCCATCGGGCAGAAGGCGGGCGATGGTAATATCCGGATAGTGACGTGCGCTGTTGTCAAAAGAGTCATCGTAAGCCGTTCCCACCGTCAGGATTTTTCCGTCCGCCTGAAGCGCAAGCCCGCCGAACACATCCCGCAATTCGTGCGTGAAAATCTGCCCTTTGGTGATGCCGTCGCCGGAATAAGTGAAGTCCAAATCTCCCGCTGCCATCACGATGCGAGCTTCGAGGGACTCGATACCGGCAGTGAGATGTTGCAGGCGAGTGGGTCTTGCAAGGAGTTGGTCGCGAATTGCTGTTGTCATTTGCGTGAAACGGGATGCTCTCCGGTCTATCAGGAATCGCGACTTGCACCAGTGCGATTCCCGAGTAAATCGAGCCTTCCGCGTTATGAAAAATCATTTCCTAAAAACCGCCCTCGCCCTCGTTATCTCGACAGGCTGCGCGCACGCTGGGAACTACAAATTCGTGAAAGTCGCGGAAGAAACCGCGACGGCGACCTACTTTACTCTGCCAACGATGAGTGCTGGCGGCACTGCGGTTTTCCGTGGTCAGCCCGGAGAATACGGCACCGCGATCTATGCGGGCAGCGGTGGCGCATTGCGAACAGTGATCAGCACGAAAACGTCGCCGAGATTCAACGGGTTCAACTATCCTATGATGGATGCCTCTGGGCGCATCTGCTTTGTAGCAGGGATAGCGGACAACAACGGCAGCAATGAGCCTAGCAGCGGAATTTACACCATTGATGGCGGGGGCGGCTTGACAACGATTTGCGAGTACTCGGCGACGCGGGCAGACGAAATTTATCCCGAATCCTTCTGCAATCCCGTCATCAGTAACAACGGGAAGATCGCCTTTCGTGGCAAGACATTGCACGGTTTTACTCATGCGATGTATCGCTATACCGGTGCAACA
This sequence comes from Verrucomicrobiaceae bacterium, assembly GCA_043719365.1. Taxonomy (GTDB): domain Bacteria; phylum Verrucomicrobiota; class Verrucomicrobiia; order Chthoniobacterales; family Chthoniobacteraceae; genus SXWH01. The sequence goes on from JAYSTZ010000872.1 coordinate 3,535, forward strand.
ATCCAACAGGTTGGATTGAACCCTGAGGACGACTTCCCCGGTATCTCGGACGCCGGCGCAGTATTGTACACAAAACTTGTGGCGACGGGGGGCACTTACTACGAGCGGAATTTTTTCATTGATGGTGTGCAGGCCGTTCGGAGCAGCGCCAATCACGATGCGACCTTCACGAGTTGCGGATATCCGTCATTCAGCAGCAGCGGTGTGATTGCGTTTCGAGCGACGCTGGAAGCAGGAGGTTCGGGCATTTACACTGCGACGTCCACTGGTGTGAACGCAACTATCGCGGATACGACCGGTCCGTTTCAGGCGTTCTACGGAGTCTCGGTCAATGGTTCGGGCAAGGTCGTGTTTGAGGCGGATACCGATGACTTTGCCCACGGGCTCTACGACGGCCCCGATCCCGTCACAAACAACATCATTCAAAAAGGCGACGCGCTTTTCGGCAGCACTCTCAAGTCGTTTGAATTTTGGCCGAGGTCTCTCGGAGACAATGGGCAAATCGCAATTTCTTACTCGCTGTACAATGGAAAAAAGGGCGTCCTGATAGCAATGCCGAGCGTCAATCCTGGCGCCGGTCTCATCCGCGAGAAACTTGCCGGTGGCATGGTTGTGCCCGGTGCAGGAATCGGGGGCAATATCGTCGTTGCGAATACCGAGTGGCTGAGCTTCGGCGAGCCAGCCGTGAATGCGTCCGGCGCGCTCGCATTCCGTGCCACGCTCAAAGTCCCGAAAGGAGTCGTCGGCGCGAAGAGCGGCATATTTACGCTAACGGGTGCGACAGTGGCCCAAATTGCGGTGGCAGGCGATCCGGTGCCCGAGTCACCCACGCTCAAATTCGTCGCATTCCAGAATCCGCTGCTAGCCGACGACGGTTCGCTCGTTTTTCAGGCCTCAGTTGCTGGGCCACACGTCAGTGCCGCCAGCTCGACTGTCGTCTGCTGGTATTACCCTGCAAACATGGGGAAACGGCTCGTCGTTCGCACTGGCGAACCTGTCGCAGCGGCAGCCGGAGCTTTGCTAAAACGGATCGGCGCCATCGCGATTGCACCGGGCGGACAGGTCGCGATTGATGCGTATCTCGGAGCAACCAAGACTGCAAAAGTAAGCGGCGCAAACGACGGGTTTGTCGGCACGTGGGCGCCCGCAAGCGGCCTGCGCATCGGCCTGCGCGAAGGGCAATCGCTCGAAGGCTCTACGGTGAAAAGCATCCTCGCGTTCGAAGGGGGCACGAATTCGCTCGGGCACGATCACGGTTGGTTCGGACTCCCGAATGGTGAATCCGAATACCACCTCGGCGTGAAAGTGACGCTGAAAAATGGAGCCGTGCTTTTAGGCCGGGTGCGCGCATCCGATGCCGCATGGACGCCGCTCGTCGGCACCGGCACCAACGGCCCCGGACTTCCGAGCGGAATGCCCACGCAAACATTCACGAACATCGGGCTGCCAAATTTCGGCTGGGGCACAACGAGCCCCGTGGTTTTTCGCGGCACACGCAGCGACAAATCGACCGCGCTTTTCAAACTCGATACTGGCTCCGCAAAATCCGTTCCGATTGTCTCGCTCGGCGATGCTATCGCGAATGTCGCCGGAGCCACTGTGAACGGTCTCGGCGATGCAATCATCGGCCCGGATGGAAGGCACCTCGCGTGGGACGGCAGCATCGCCATACCCGCAACGTCCGGAAGAAGCGGCACTTCGCACGCGCTCTTGATGAAAGAAGACAACGGCGACATCACCGCCCTCGCTTACGTCGGCGGTCCCGTCGCGGACCGCGCAGACGGCACGAAATGGAAAACATTCAACGCCGTCGCCGTGGCCGGTAACGCGACGGGCACCAACAAGCGCGGGCCAATTCTCGTAGGCACACTTTTCCCGGGCAAAGGCGGAGTGACGAGCACCTCGGACTACGGGATATGGGGGCTGAATGCGGAAGGAGCCTT